>DAOTWI010000763.1:0-4708 GCA_034436075.1 Roseiflexus sp. | reverse complement strand
GCCCGCCTTCAGCGGCGCGGCGGTTCGTCACTCGCGACACATACGGGATCGACGTCTTCAGCATCACCAGCGTATTCGCCTGAACGTTGCCGACCACACCGCCACCGTACTGATACCGTGTCATGGTAATAATGCTGCCATGGGGCGGCACACTGCCGAAATTGCGCACCGAACCATCGGGCTGAAGCAGCGCCGGTCCAAAACTCACCGTACCGCTCAGGTTATCGAGCGTGTAGTGCTGATCATCAGGACCGGAGACGGCAAAGTCGGTCACTTCGACCCATTCACGCGGACGTCCCGGGAGCGGCGGATCAACGATCAGAATGTCGCGCTGCGGATCGCGCGCCAGCACGGGACGGTTCAGCAGATGAAACTCCTGACCAGGCGTGCCGTCGCTGCGCCCGATCACCTCGTTGCGCACCGTGACCGCGTGGCGCGCATTGACCGTTCCGCCGCGCGATTCGACGCGCAGCGCCAGCAGTTCCGGCGAGACCTTATATCGGTTGTGGCGATTCTCCGGCGTATCCGCCTGCGCATCGGTCAGGCGGCAGCGCAGCCAGTGCGCCGTCACCCCCTGGATCGTATCGGGCGCCATTGGCGGCAGGTGCAGCACAATTTCGCCGGGCATGTTGAAGCCGCCGGTGCCGTCGAACTCGACCTCGCACGGCGACCAGCGCGCCACACCCCCCTGCCACACTTCCCAGGTCAGCGGCGGGTTAGTTGGATCGACGCCAGCGCCGCGCGCCACATCACAGTCGATCACCAGCGCCAGCACGTGATTGCCGTGGTTGTGCCGGAGCGGGATGTAGAAAGCGTCGTGGGGCAACGGGTTGGGCGCGAACATGGCAATTCGCCCATTGGGCAGCAGCAACTGGCGTAATTCATTCGCGCGCCAGCTTGCCGGAACATTCGGGCGCTCCACCTGGCGCACGTACACTTTGTCATCAGCCACCACTGCTGGATGGATCGTCAGATCGGTCTCAGTGGTGAAAATGACCGCCGGGCTGGTTTCGGTGCGCACCGTCGCCACTTCCGTGTCGGCAGGAATGGTGATCGCCGTCTCCTGCGGCGCCGACAGATAGAAGGTGACCGGCGCAACCGCCGACTGTGGCGGTTCCAGCCGGATGCCGATCAGGTTGAGCAGCGTGATATACACCTTATCGGGCACCTGATTGACCCGATAGAGCAACAGATCGGTCATCCAGGCGAACAACTCGATCAGCGCCACGCCCGGATCGCTGACGTTGTGATCGGTCCATTCCGGGCAGAAGCGCGGAATCAGACGTTTGGCTTCATCGACGATATCCTGAAAGTGACGGTCGTCGAGATTGGGTGTCGGCAGCGGCATGCAACCCTCGTCTATTCACCCGGAATACGGTAGAACGGAAACACCAGCGAGCGGCGATCATGGGTCGCCTTAATGCGGTACTCGATTGTGATCAGCATCCGTTCCGGCGTTTGCGGATCGGTATCGATCTCGACATTCAGCACATCAATGCGCGGCTCCCACATCGCCAGCGCCTCTTCGACGTAGTACACCGCCAGCCCGGCGGTCGCCGCGTCATTCGGCGCAAAGATCAGATCGTGGATCTGGCAGCCGAACGTCGGGCGCATCAACCGCTGGCCCTTCGGCGTCAGCAGGATCATGATGATCGCCTGCTCGATATCGACTTCCTGGCGCGCCAGCGCAAAGCGACCGCGCGCGTCCAGTCCGACCGGAAAGGCCCATCCGGCGCCAAGAAAATCGCTCATCGCACGTCACCCGCCAATGTCAACCTGCGGAAACCCGCTGACAATCACGCCGCCGTGCGCTGTTTGATCCCCCATGCGCGCCGCCGGCATCCCGCCAATCAGCACAGTTGAACTCCCTTTGATAATCGTATCGGGCGGACCGACGCACGTCGCCATGCCGCTGACCACCGCCGCTGGCATCCCGCCGATCAACACCGTCGGCACGCCAGGGGGCATGATCGGACCGCCGACGTGCGGCTTGGGACCATCGGACATCGGGCAGGTGTGCATATCGCCAACGCGTGCAGCGGGAGGCATTGTTCGTTTCCTTTCAGTTGATTTTGACCAGTGTTCCCTGAATCGTCAGAACCGCCAACGATTTTACGTCGAGCGTCGCATTCGCCTGCAACGAGGCGGAGGCGCTGGCTTTCAGATCGAGGTTGGCATTCGCCTGCAACAAGGCGTTGGCATTCGACTTCAGATCGAGACCAGTAGCGCCTTCGATAGCCATCGCCTGTTGCGACTTGATGTTGACCGTCCCCTTCGCCTCGATCGTCAGGTTGCCATCGGCGCTGATCGTGCCGTCTCCTTTGACCTTGATCGTCAACTCGTTCTTCTTGCTATCGAGTTTGATGATGTTGCCGCTCTTGTCCTCAATGGTGATCGACGGATCGCTGTCGCTGTCGTCCAGCGTGATCACGTGACCGGAGCGTGATTTGACCACCCGCTGCTCAACTTTCCCGCCTTTGACGATCTCGCGGGTCTTCTTCGGCAGCCCATCCTTGCCGTTCCACAAGCCGCCAATCACATACGCGGCGCGCATATCGCCGGCCTCGAACCCTACCAGCACCTCATCGTTCACTTCCGGCAGAAACTCAATCCCGCGATCTTTGCCGGCGCCGGCGCTGACCACCCGCGCCCAATGGCTCTCCTGATCCGACAGGGTCGGAAACTTGACCTTGACGCGCCCCAGGTTGTCTGGATCATTGTTGTCGGTAACAATGCCAATCACCAACCCTTCAATCCGCAGGCGTGGCGTCTCCGGCTGCACCAGGTTCAGCAAGGCATCGGGATTGACCCCCGACACCGAGAAGTCGGTAGCGTACCCGGCGGCGTTGTAGCGGTGCGTCGCACTGGTGACAACGTATGTGCCGCTGAAGCGATTGCCGATGTTGGAGATTTTGACTGCTGCGCCCGCCTTGATGTTCGGATTGCCGGAGGCTGTGCCGTCCGCCTCGATGTAGCGGCTTTCGTGCTGGTTAAATACCGCTCTTGCGATTTGCTCCGCTTCCGGCTGTGCGCGCACGGCGGATTCGATCAGCAAATCTTTCGCCGTAATGCCGAACGCTTTCTTTGCCAGCGCCCCGCCCTTCTCAGACATGCCAGTTGCTGGCGTCACGGCGCCGGACGTTCCCCGACCGATCACCGCTTCCTTTTTTTGAGGATCCCAGCCGCGCACCGTCACTTCATTCACCTGATCGATCGTGCTCAGGCGCGGGCGAAAGGCGCTCAGGTCCTCGCCCCATTTCAACTCGACCGGCGCTCTGGCAGTAGGCGGCTTGACACAGTAGAGTTTCCGCCCATCGACGTAGAGCAGATAGCCGAGCGCCGCCGCGCGTTCGCGCAGAAACTCCAGGTTCGTCTGGTTCCATTGCACCACATAATCGTGCACTCTGGTCGTTGCGTCCACCTGCGCCTGCAACCCGGCTTCACCGGCGATCCGGTTGATAATGTCTCCATCGGTCACATTGAGAAACGTGCGCGCCTGGCGGCCACGCGCCAGACGATGGAGCCGATCAAAGGCGCGCACCACAACCTGCACCCCTTCCGCGCCGAAGTGCGGTTCGACCTCGACGATCTCGCCATCGAAGACCGTCTTGGTTGCGCGATTGTGCTTGACATTCACCACCAGCGTTTTGCCTGGCATCAGGCGGCTGTCGTCCACCCATTTCAACCGGCGGTCGTTGATGATGAGCGTGGCGACATCCGGCAGGTGCAGGCTGTTCTCGACCGTGATTTCCAGGATGTCCTGCACCAGTTCCGGCGGCGCGTCGGCGCCGTCGAGTTTCAGGTAAAAGTCGGAAACATGCCGATTATCACTCATTGGGGATCACCAGCACTGCTCCTGGCGTCAACTCGCGCACCCGCTCCAGACCATTGGTTTCGGCAATCGGGCGCCAGCGCGTTGCATCGCCGTATGATTTGTATGCAATCCACGACAGGGTGTCGCCTTCGCGCACTCGCCAGACCCGCTCGCCCCCAACGCCGCCGGACGTCGGGTTCTGCGGTTGCAGATTGGCGGTATCTTCAATCTGCTGGAATGTTACGTCAAGTTCGGCGCGCACTGGCGTTCCATCGACCAGAAAAAGGGTGAACTTCTGTGTGATGTTGGTGATGACCGCCTTGAACGACCAGGACGTTCCCCACTGGAAGCGCACCTTCGGCGGACGCCCGCGGGTGCTTTTGGGGTCTTTCAGGTCGGGGTCGATCATCATGAACGACCAGAGTTTGTCGGTGTAGACTTTGCGCACATCCTTCGGTTTCGAGCCGGGGCGCGCGCTGGTGTAGGTGTCGAACAACAGGTGCATTGCCAGAGTCGCCGGTTGCCCGCCGCTGAATTCAAGCTGCGGCACGTTCGTGCTCGGCGTTTCACCACGGCTCCAACTATTCTGCTTGGTGAAGGTATACTCCTTCGGGTTGAACAGGCACTCGACCTCTTGCGAGGGATTGTCGAGGTTGATAATCTTGGCTTTAACCAGGCTTGTATCGGGCATCGATCATCCTCCTGTCTACCAGCCGCTGCGCCGCCGTTCGGCTGCCAGCCGGCGTTTCAGCACAGCATAGACCTGGCGTGCAAGTTCGTCGAGATCGGGCGCGGGAGATGGCTCCTGCGCTGGCGCAGTCGTTTCCGGTTGCTGAACCGCGGGCAACGTGCGCGCGGTCTCTGCGGCGCGCACGGCTGGAACTCCCGGTTGCG
>DAOTWI010000762.1:0-2780 GCA_034436075.1 Roseiflexus sp. | reverse complement strand
CCGTTTGACCGTACTGATCGTCGCCGCGCACAAACCGCTGATACGCTTCGCCGAGCCATTCCAGGGCGCGCGGATCGCCCGCAGCGGCGGCAACGCTGCCGAGCGCCAGCCAGATGAGCGCCGCCGTCCATTCATCACCGGCCTCTAACGCGCGGTCGAGACCATCGCGGGCGCAGGCTTCGGCAGCGGCGAGGTTGCCTGCATGACCTTCGAGCAGGGTCAGCCCCAGCATCACTTCAGCGCGTGTGCGGGGAATACCGACCGCTTCACTCATCTCAAGCGCCGCGCGGTAGTGGGAGCGCGCCATCTCATCGCTCGACGCCGTCACGAGACAGGCATGACCAAGGCGCATATGGGCAATCGCTTCGGTCAGCGGCGAGTCGCCGCGCTGCGCTTCGAGCAACCCGCGTTGGGCGAGCGCCAGTGCGCGCACGCCATTGCCCAGCATACACTCGATCAACGCCAGCAGCAGCAGCGGATCGCGATGGAGCGTATGTTCCGAACGCGCGCCGCCGGCTTCAAGACCAAGTTCTTCTTCGAGCAGGCGGCGCGCTTCGATCAGCCTGCCGCTGCGCAACAACAACCGGGGCGACAGGATGGCAGAACGGCGGTAGCCTCCGACGGCGTCGGTGCGCGCCGTTTTGCCATACGCCTCGCGGTGCGCGGCTGCAATGATCAGGATCGATACATCGGCGCGACCGCGGTTGATCCAGTTTTCCGCTTGCAGACTGAGGATGGTGGCGCGTTCGGCGTTGCGATGGCGCGGCAAGAGCTTCATGGCGCGCCGCAACAGAACGGCTGCGGGCGCCGGTTGCACTGTATCGATATACACCTCCGCCTGACCGCGGAGTGCGCGCACCTGCCCTTCGGTATCGCCCTGCGACCGATACCGTTCTTCTGCCATGCGGTACAGATCGACCGCCTGCCGATAGCGACCGAGGCGGCGTTCGGCGACGGCGCGCGCCTCGAGCAGGATGGCGCTGCCGCGATGGGTTGGCGGGATCTGCTCAATCCATTCCAGAAGCGCCGCAGCCTGTGAACCAGACATGCCGGAGAGCGCCATCCGGCTCAATGCGGCTGCGGCATCGTCCCATCGTTCGGCGGCGAGGAAATGGTGCGCCGCGCCCTGATCGTCATCGTGTGCAGCATAGTAGCGCCCCAACTGTGCGTGAATGGCGCGCCAGTCGGGCAATTCGCGCTCCGCCAGGCGCGCAAAACTGGCCGCCTGGAGCGGCTGATAGATGCGCCGGCCATCGGGCAGGGTTTCGACAAACAACTCCCATCGTGCAAGCGTCGCGGCGGTGATATGGAGGTCTGCCAGTTCGGCGACAGCCGTGCAGGCTGCTTCGTCGATCCAGCGCATCAATGCCGTGCCGAGCACCCAGGTGCGCACGGCGAACGGCAGATCGCCCAGCACCTCACGCGCCATATATGCATCGAGTTGGGGAGCGATCATGTCCTGCAAGCGATCAGGCGCCGGCGGTTGGTCGGGGGGCGCTGCGGAATCGATACGCGCCGCAGCAAAGAAGCGGAGCGCCAGGGGCCACCCGCACGCCAGAGCGTTGAGATCGGCATTGATGGGATGCGCAGGACATCCATACGCCGCAAAGAAGTCGTGCGCCTCGGCATCGGTGAATGCCAGTTGCGCCCGGCTCACGCGGTAGAGTTCGCCGCGCGCCGCAATCGTCGGCAGGGAGGCAAGCGCAGGCATTTCCCGGCTCACCAGCACCAGATGGAGGCGCGGCGGCAGACGGTCGATCAGATGCTCGATTAGCACCCGCAATTCAGGTCGCCTGTCGGCACAGTGGAGATCATCGAGGATCAGCAGGGTCTCATCGCCCAACGCCGTCAGCGCATTGATCAACTCATCGAGGAGATCGACCGGATGGGCAGCAGTGAAGCGTGCATGATCAAGTCCGGTGATCGGGCGAAACGCAGTCGCCAGGTGCAGCGCCAGCGACACTGGCGTGTCTGCCGGGTCGAGGCGACACCAGGCTGTGGGCCACCCGCCATGGCGCGCAAAACTGGTAAGCGCAACCGTTTTGCCGCTGCCAGCCGGCGCGAGCACGAGGGTCACCGGATAATCGGCAACCGCAGCGAGCAACCCATCAATGCGCGGGCGCTCGATGATTCGAGCCGGTTGTGGCGGCGGTTCCAGACGCGGAAGCAATATCGTCGATACAAGAGACACAGCAGCGCCGAACTCGCCCGTAACTCGAGAAACTAGCATGTGATACGATATACTGTATTATACTCAAGTATGAGTAGTACTCAATATTGCTTTGACCGAAAGCGCTGTGTTCGGAAAGGAGCAGACTATGACGGTCAAAAACGCTGAAGATACGGTGCGCAAAACCTACGGCAGCGCTCAGGAAATGGTGGGCAAATCAGTCAAAGCCTGGACTGATCTGGTTGCCGTCAGCACCGACATGGCCTACGAGATGGTGCTGAAAAACTGGAACTACAGCCGCAGCATTCGCGGCTCTGCTGAACAGGCTATCGAAGACGCCATCAACACCCAGGCGCGCTTCGCCAAAGAGATGATGGGCGTCTGGAAGGATTACGCCGAGAGCGTCTCCGACATCATCAGTAAAACGACCAGGAAAGAATGACGCCGGAGACGCGCTGCAGGCGGAGCAGACCTTTGAGGTCGCGGCGACGACGAAGACCTCAACGGTTGTATTCCTTCTCGCCTGCCACTCTCAATTTGCAAACCCTTGCGCCGACCGCCGGTGCGATGCACCGTTCCGCCGGTGCGATGCACCGTTCCGCCGGTGCGA
>DAOTWI010000761.1:0-2281 GCA_034436075.1 Roseiflexus sp. | reverse complement strand
CTCGCGGTTGGCGTTGGCTTCGACAGGCTCAGCCAACGCCAACCCAGCAGCGCCCCAAGACCTGCCGCCCATCCTGGTTGGCGTTGGCTTCGACAGGCTCAGCCAACGCCAACCGCGCCAAAGGTGCAGGCTCGATGGTCCAGGTTTATTTGATCTCCCTAATCGATTTAGTTGCATCCAGGCTGATTGTGGTGTAGATTCTGCCTATGAAGTCGCTGCTTGCGAGACTCTTTCCGGAAGTCAGGACGTTTCATGACGATCCTGATTTGCCGTTGCCGGTGCGCATTTTTGTACCCTACGTCTGGTTCTGGCATATCGTCACAATCCTGATCTACCTGACGTCTATCGTGGGGACTATCTGGCGGCAGCGCGACGCGCTGGACTGGCGCGTCGCGGTTGTTTCACTGCTGCTGGTGATGCAATTAGGGGTGTACCTGCGACTCTATGTCTTTACACAGCGCTGGCCCCTGCCGCTCTGGCAGCATGCAATCTATTTTGGCGGGGGCATTATCGCCTGGCTGATCCTGTCACACTTGTTCACACATTTTTATGGTCTGATCTTCATGCTGATGGGGCAATCATTTGGATTGCTGCCGCCATTGCCCGCCATCTCCACCGTCGTGACGATCCTGCTGCTGGCGACGCTGCAAGCGGCAGGCTGGCGCATCCAGAGCGTCGATCCGGGTCTGGCGGCTGCCAATGCCGGCATCGGGGTGTCCACCATCGGGATGTATCTGCTCGTCTACTATACGATGCGCACCAGCAGCGAACGCGGCATTCTGATCGCCGAACTGGAAGCGGCGCGGCGTGAACTGGAGCGCAATCGCGACCAGGCGGTCGAACTGGCGAAACTGCGGGAACGCGAACGGATCGCGCGCGACCTGCACGACTACCTGGGACACACGCTCTCGGCGTTGAGCGTGCAACTGGAGGCAGCGCAGCGCCTCTACCGGGTCGATCCGCAACGCGCCGAGGCGCAGATGGACGTGATGAAAACCCAGGTGCGCGAGAGCATGGCGGCGCTCCGGCGCACCATCGCTGGTTTGCGCACTCCAGGTCTGGGCGATCGTTCGCTGCGCCAGGCGCTGCTGGAACAGTGCGTGGCAGTCAGCCAGCGCAGCGGGATGAACATCGCCTGCCGGATCGATCCGGCGATTGACCAGACTCCGCCGGTTCTCGCCGAGACATTGTGGATGGTGGCGCAGGAGGCGCTGACCAACGTCGAGAAGCACGCGCATGCCACGCACGTTGAGATCGTGGCGACCGTTTCGCCGCACGACGTGCGCCTGTGCGTCCATGACGACGGGGTAGGTCTGCCTGCGGACGCATTCGAGCGTCCCGGTCACTACGGTCTGCGCGGCATGCGCGAACGGGTGGAAGGCATTGGCGGCGTCCTGTCGGTGACCTCGAACGGGCGGCGTGCGTGGGCGACGAATGTCGAGGCGGCGCTGCCGCTCATTGCGCAAGACAATTGAGGGTATCAGCATGCCGCAATCGGATATTTCTATTCTGATCGTCGAAGATCAAACCCTCATGCGCCAGGGTTTGAAGACTATTCTTGACCTCGAACCGGGCATGCGGGTGGTTGGCGAGGCGAAGGATGGCGCCGAAGGGGTGCGCGAGGCGCTCCGGCTGCGCCCCGACATCGTCCTGATGGATGTGCAGATGCCGGTGATGAATGGCGTGGATGCCACCCGCGCGATTATTGCTGCATGGCCCCAGGCGCGCGTGATTGTGCTGACCACCTTCGACCGCGATGACTATGTGTTTCAGAGCGTCCGCGCTGGCGCGATGGGCTACCTGCTCAAGGACGCCCCCGCCGACACGCTCATTGCGACGATCCGGCGCGTTCACGCTGGCGATGTCTTCATCCAGCCGGAGATCGCCTCGCGGACGCTGCGCGAAGTGGCGACGGGCAAACAACGCGCTGAAGCGCAGCCTTTCGATCTGTCGGAGCGCGAGCGCGAGGTGCTGGTGCTGCTGGCGCAGGGGTTGAGCAACCGCGAGATCGCTGGACGACTGCACATCACCGAGGGCACGGTCAAGAACCACGTCTCGAACATCCTCGCCAAACTTCAGGCGGAAAATCGCACGCAGGCCGCTGCCATCGCCCGACGGGAAGGGTTGATGGGTCAGGAGCGAGGAGAGGGGTAACAACCAGAGCTGCGCTGATCTGAGAGGAAAATCAATCTCAACCTGGACAATCACGCCTGCACCTGTGGAGCGGTTGGCGTTGGTTTCGACAGGCTCAACCTGCGTTGGCTGAGCCTGTCGAAGCCAA
>DAOTWI010000760.1:0-6237 GCA_034436075.1 Roseiflexus sp. | reverse complement strand
CTGCGCGGGCTTCATCGGGCGATGCCGGATTTTTCAAAGACCCTAAGCCCTCGCTCAAGACACGGAAGCCCCGCAGGGGCTTTTATGATCTCAGCGAGGGCTTCAGCCCGCAGCGCCGGGGAATGCTATGCGCCTGATCTTCATAAGTTCGCGGGCTACGGGAAGCAAAGCCCGCCTGCGCGGGCTTAACGAAGCGATGCCGGATGATTTTCCCAGCAATCTGGAACCGCGCCCGTGATCTTCGCGGCATATGATGCGCCTGATTCGCACGTTCAATCTTCTCCCTGCAACGCCTGCAACCGGCGATAGACGGCATCGACCGCGCGATCCCACGTCCACTGGCAGGCGTCGGCGGTGGCGCGAATCCCTTTGCTGCGGCGTTCTTCGGGGCGCCGCACAACATGACGCAGCAGATCCACCAGCGCGTCGGCGTCCGGTTCCGCCCACTGCGCGCCGACGCCGTAAGCGCCGCCAGCATCGGCGGGTGCAAGACCGCGAATGGGGAGCGGGTACCCGTTGGCATGGTTGAGAAATGCTGTCAGTCCGCTCCACTCAGTCGCAATCGCGGGAATGCCGCATGCCATCGCTTCGAGGATCGGCATGCCCCACCCTTCCCCGCGCGTTGGCAGCACGAAGCAATCGGCGCTGCGGTAGAGTTCCGCCATGCGCTGCGCATTCAGGGACTGATTGTAGATCAATACGACCGGCGGCGATGGCGCTGGCAGCAGCGCCGCCAGTTCCCGCGCCGGACTGTCGCCAGGAGCGCGGCAGTCGATCTTCAATACCAGCACAACTGGATCGCTGGCGCGAAAAGCGGCGCGATAGGCGCGCAGCAGAATATCCCATCCTTTACGCGGTCCCCACTCGAAGACGGAGAGCAACACTGTGCGGTCAGCCAGATGGGTGCGCGGTTCTCCTGGCGCAAAGCGCTGCACATCCACGCCAAGCGGCACGACGTGGATTGGGCGGGTGACGCCGCTTGCCGCAAAAACCCCGGCGCCCCACGCGGTCGGCGTCCAGACTTCATCCATCTGGTTGGCCTGCTGGACCCATTCCTGCGGCAGGCGATCAAATTCGAGCATGGTGAAGCCGATGCGATAGCGCCCGCTGTTTTTCGCGAAACGATCGCCTGGCGCATAGACGACCTGCGGCGCGTCAAGGCGCACCGGCGCGCGCTGCAATTCGGCAATCCGCGGGTGGATGCCCCCCATCATCACCTGCTCATCGCGGTCGGCGCCGTACAGGTAGAGTGGGCGAACCGCTACGCCGCGCGCGTCGAGACCGAGGACGAATGCGAGTGATGAGCCGCTGTAGCCAGTGAGCGATGCAAATGATGAGTGCCAGACGAGTTTCATGGAAGAACCAAGAACTGAGAACCAGGAACTGAGAACCAGGAACTGAGAACCAAGTATACCCTGAATCCAGGGTGTGCTATAATGCGGCGGATTATGTCGCTGGCGCGAGGGTATCAGGTTTGGCTGCTCCGAAAGCAACACGCGCCCCAGTCGCCTGGTCTGGCGCATTGATCAATCTGCGTCGCTGGCAGCCTGGTCTGCCGCTGCTCCTGGCGGCGCTCAGCGTTCTCGTTGCGCTGGCGGCAGCGTATGCCGCTCAGCCGTTGGTGGCCATCGACGTTGGCGCGCGTTTCGATTATCCCTATCTTCGCGGCGTCCATGCCCGCGAGTTCACGGCGCAGACGACGGCTGTTCAGGCGGCGGCAGCGCCTGGCGCAAAAGAGGTCGTCATTGGCAATGCGTTCCACGATGATGTGTACATGGCGACGCTCACCCTGGACGACTGGCAGCCCGATGCGCTGCATCCCCGCCGGTTGATTGCCGTGTATGCCAATGACCGGCGGATCAACACGCTCGATGATCGTGGCGGCGACCGCCATTTCCGCGTGCTGATCCCGAACGACATCGATCTGTCCGGCGGTGTGCGTCTGCGTATCGAAGCGATTCCGGATCGCACCCTCGAGACGCCCCCGGTGAGCCTGGTTGGCGCTGAGATTGCCAGAGCGCAAACGTATCGCTGGACAAGTGAGCGCGCCGCGATAACATTCCCGGCATTAGGAAACGGTGACTGGCGCGTGGAATTGCAGGCGCTCGTCGCGCATCCGGATGGCGGACCAGTCGATGCGCGGGTTTTCGCCAATGGCGAGTTGATCGCCACCCTGCCGGAGTTGCCCGGCATGCGCCGGTATTTGCTGATTGCTCCGGCGCGGGCGCTTGATAACGGCGACCTGACGCTGGAAATCACCGCCAATCCATACCGCGATCCGCGCCCGCTGGGGGTGTCGCTGGGGCGTGTCGCGGTAACGCCGCTGACCGGTGCGTCACCGGTTGCGCTGCCGCCCTGGAGTGCGCTGGCGCCGGCGCTGACGGTTGTGCTGAGTGTGTATGGCGCACTCCGTTTCTCACGGGTTCCGTCATGGGGAGCGTGTGGCGCTGCCGTGGCGGTTGCGCTCCTGGGAGCGTGGGCGCTGGTTGCGTCTCGCTATCCGACAGGGCTGTTTCTCGGACCGCTGGCATGGTTTATGCTCTTCACCCTGGCGCTGACGCCACTGGTTGATCGCGGCGCGGCATGGGTCTTCCGCAAACTCGACGCACCGCTCGATCCTGGTCTGCGTTATGCCCTGCTCGTCATCTTTCTCGCCGGTCTCTGGGTGAAGGGTGGTGGGTTGCTCTTTCCCTATATGCGCGCTATTGATATCGGCTGGCACATGGATCGGGTGCGCTGGATTCTCGATGGGCACTGGGCGGAGATGTATCTTCCCGGCGCATTCTCAGAGTCGGTGATGCCGATCAATGAGTGGGGACCGAATCGTCCAGTGATACCCTATTCGCCGTTCTTCCATCTGTTTTCGACACTCTTTGCGCTGTTCCCGTGGTCCCTCGAAACCAGCGCCAATCTCTTCAGCGCCCTGCTCGACAACAGTCGCGTCTTTCTGATTGCGCTCCTGGCGCGCAACGCGAGGTTGAGCAACCGCGCAACCCTCTTCGCCGCGCTGATCTATGCGGTCACGCCGGTGACGTTTCTGCTGCATTCGTGGGGGAATGTCCCGACCACGTCGGGAATGTGGTGGACGCTCCTTACGTCGATTGTCATGGTGGCGCTCTATCCGCGCCTCCACGAACGCGGTCCGTTTGCGCTGCTCACCGCGCTGACGACGATCACGCTGCTGTTCTATACGGTCATGGCGGTCTTCCATGTGGTGTTCATCATCTCCTTTCTGGTGCTGGCGCTGATCGCGCCGGCAGGGATCGACCGCAAGCCGCTGCGACCGGTTGCGCTGTCGCTGGGAGTGGCGCTGCTGGCGTCGACGCTCATCTACTATGGGCAGTATATTCCGCCAATTCTGGAGCGCACGGTTCCATACGTCCTGAACCTGGCGACAGCCGGTCCGCAGAGCGTTGGGGTGGAGCGTCCGCCATTCAGCGAGTATATGCTCGCATTCTGGCGGCATCTGCGCTACGATATGCGACCGGATGGCTTTCTCTACTACGGGTTGCTCATTCCGCTGATGTTTGTCATTCCGGGCTTTGTTGCGCTGCGGAAGCGCCCGCTGCTCTGGGTGATGCTCGCAGCCTGGTTTTCGGTGGGAACGTTCTTCATGCTCGTCGGGTATCGCGTCTCGATGGTGGACAAGCAGTTGTTCTACATTGTTCCGGCAATCTGTCTCTGCTGGGGGGTCTACGCTGAACGATTCTGGCAGCGCGGCTTGTGGGGCAAAGTTCTGGTTGTCACGATCTACGCATTTACGCTGGCGACGGCGCTTGATCTGTGGGTCATTCGGATCGTGCGGTCGCCGGTGGTGTGAGGGTTAGAAGAACCGAGAACCGAGAACCGAGAACTGAGAACCGAGAACCGAGAACTGAGAACCGAGAACCGAGAACCGAGAACCAAGAACCAAGAACCAAGAACCGAGAATCAAGAACCAAGAACCGAGAACCAAGAACTGAGGACTGATCGGCATGTTCAACCTTCAACCTTCAACCTTCAACCTTCGCGCCTTTGTGTGAGTTTGTGCCATGTATCTGGCTCGGGAGACGGCGTATTCAGCATTATGACTCAGGCGCTTGCATCACAACATGAACAGTCGCGTGCAGGCGTTGCGTCCATGCTCGCAACAGTTGAGCGGCGGGCGGGTCTGGCGCTGGCGGTGCTCGTGACGCTGTACGTTGTGATCCTGTTCTTTGGTCTGACGTTCAAGTATCTCAACTGGGCGCAGGGGTACGACCAGATCGATTATCAGCAGTCGATCTGGAATACGACCCAGGGGCGCTTGCTTGAGATTTCGCACTACCGCCATACCAATCATCTATGGGGAATGGATTTCATTCCGGCGATCCTGCTGATCGTTCCGTTCTATGCGCTGTTTCCATCAGCGTTGACGCTCAATTTCTTCCAGGCGCTTTTCATGGCGCTTGGCGCCCTGCCGGTCTACGGCATTGCTCGCGATCGCTTCGGCGGTTCACGCCTCGCGGGTCTTGGATGGGCGCTTGTCTATCTGCTCTACCCGTCCCTCTGGTTTGTGACGATGAGCGCGCCATGGCAACCGCGCACGCTGGCGATCCCGGCGCTGCTCGGCGCCTTCTTCTTCCTGCAACGCGCGACGTTGCGGCATGCGAGCGTCAGGGATTGGGGGGCATACCTGGGGTTGCTGGCGCTGGCGTTGACGACGCGCACCGATGTGTCGCTGGTGGTGGCGGCATTCGGCATTCTGGCGGCGCTGTGGCGCACCGGCTGGCGCTGGACGCTGCCGCCGCTCGTTCTGGGGCTGGCGTGGTTCTACCTTTCGACGAGCGTGATTGTGCCGTCGTTCTACCTGCCTGACTATCAGGCGCGCGAGGGAGAGATCGGCGCGGTGACGGAAGGCGACTACACCGAGGTCTGGCCCGGCAAAAGCCCGCAACTGGCGTACTATTCGCACCTCGGCGATAGCGCCGGCGCCATTCTCTGGACAATCGTCAGCCGACCGCTCGATGTGCTCCAGTTGATGTTCACGCCGGATAAAGTGGTCTATCTGGCGCTGATGCTGCTCCCGCTGGCGCTGCTCCCGCTGCTCGCGCCCGATGTCGCGCTCCTGGCGGCGCCGCCGCTGGCAATGAACCTGCTCTCGTTGCGTCCGTTTCAGATCACCGTGCGCGAACAGTACCAGGCGCTCGTGATCCCCGGTCTGATCCTGGCAGCCATTATTGGCGCAGCGCGATTGTGGTCGTGGTGGCAGGCGCGCAGTGAGCATGCGCAAGTGCATGGCGTCCAGGCTTCTGGTCGTCATGAACGCCGAACGAGTGCATCTCGCCAGGCAATGATGCTCGTGGCTGGCGCGATTGGCATTGCCGCAGTCACCAATCTGGCATACCGCAATCCTGTGGCGACCACTGTGCTCTACCGCGAATCGCCGGAGCGTCTGGCGGCGATGGAACGCCTGGCGGCATTGATTCCGCCTGATGCGCCATTAGGCGTGACCTCGTTCCTGGCGCCGCGCATGATGCCGCGTCGCTTCATCTACTACGTCCCGCCGGATGAGTCGTTCCCGCCGCTCGAACGCGCTGAGTATCTGTTCATCGACACCCGCGCTGCGGCGCTGCGCACTGAACGTCACCGCGATTTCGTTCAGCAACTGCGTGCGTCGGGGCGCTGGCAGGTTATCGCTGAAGAACAGGACCTGCTGGTGCTGCGCCAGGTGCGGCGGGCGCCGTAGACCGTACATTCATGCAGGCTCAACGCATGTTGCGCAGCGCACGGTCTGTGATGACCGTTGATCTGCTGCTGCTGGCTGCCATTGTTGCACTGGCGCTGGCGGCGCGCCTCTGGTTCTGGCAGGTGCAGGCGCAGTCTGGCGCCGTACCGCCTGGCGACCCGGAAGAGTATTATCGCGCTGCCGTCCATATTCTGCACGGCGGGTACCATGATACCGGCAAATGGCTGCGTCCGCCGGTCTACCCGGTCTTTTTGGCGTTGTTGTTGCCACTGGCGGGAATGAGCATCTCCGGGGCGCTGTTGCTTCAGGCGTGCGTGTTGAGCGTCGGGACGCTGGCGTTCTACGCTTTTGGCAAGCAGCTTTTTGGACGTGCAACGGGGTTGGCGACGGCGCTTCTGGCGGCGTTGTTCGTACCGCTGGCATCATACGCCAGTTCGCTCTATGCCGAAGCGCTGTTTGTCACGCTGCTGGTTGCCGGTCTGACGCTGCTCGACCGCGCACTGGCTCGCGGGAGCGGTTGGACAGCGGCT
>DAOTWI010000759.1:0-4388 GCA_034436075.1 Roseiflexus sp. | reverse complement strand
GTGATGGGCGCGGTTTGGGAAGAGGCAGCATGCCCAAGTCGATGACGGTCGCCTGCGGGTGATGGGCGCGGTTCGGGACCAGGCGGCAGGTCTGGCATTCCGGTGCGCCAGCGGGGTGTTCCGGCAAGCGGGGACGATCCCCGCCGCCGATGGTATGGTATACTGAAACCATGACGACCACGCTTCCCAATCCAACACCTTCCGCTCATGCGCCCGCCGAAGACCCGTTTCGCTACGGGTGGCGCATTGTGCGCCGTGACCTCGGCGATGGCTATTTCGACGAGGAGCTGGTTCCGTTGCGCCTCATCGATCTGCTGCACCCCGAGGAGGGCGACCAGGTGCTGTGCAATTACGACCATCAGCGGCGCGTCCGCTACCTGACGAACGTGTTCCTGGCGCGCATAGCGGACCGCTCCGATGCCGTCGTCCTCAGCGATGTGCGCATTGCGTGGGATATTCCCGACCTCCGCGCTCACGGTCCCGACATTATGGTCATCTTCGGCGTGCAGACGATCCGCAATTGGAGCACCTTCGACGTAGCGCAGGAAGGGGTGTGCCCGACGCTGATCGTCGAGGTGACTTCGCCGGAGACGCGCCGGTTTGACCTGTACGAGAAGATAGACCACTACGATCTGGCAGGCGTGCCGTTCTACGTGATTGTGGACTCCTTCGAGCGGCGCGGCAAGCCGGTGGTGCGCGTGGCTGGCTATGAGCGTGCGGGAACGGCGTATCGCGCGATGACGCCGGATGAGCGTGGATGGCTCTGGCTGGAACCGCTGCGGGTCTGGATCGGGGTGCAGGAGAATGAGGTCTACTGTTTTGACGAACAGGGACGGCGGATGGGCGACTATGCCGACCTCATCGAGATCGTGATCAAGTCGGAGGAGCGGGTGGCGGAGGCGCTGGCGGAAGCCAAAGCGCAGGCGCGCGCGCGGATGGATGCTGAAGCGCGTGCTGCCGCCGAAGCCGAAGCCCGCGCTGAAGCCGAAGCCCGCGCTGAAGCCGAAGCCGCTGCCCGTGCTGAAGCCGAAGCGCAGTTGCGCGCGCTGGAAGCGGAACTGCGCCGGTTGCGCGGCGAAGAGTAGAACTGGCGCTTCCTACCTCGCAAACGGCAGTTCGACGACCCTGCCCGTCGCTGGCGATCCCTCCACACCCACGACCGTCCCTGGTTCGGCATACGCAGTGCGCACGTATGCCAGCGCAACCGGTCCGAACCGCGGCGACACCACGGCGCTCGTCAGATCGCCAGCATCTTTCCCATCGACCTGGAGTTTTGCTGGCGCTGTGACGGGTTGGCTCAACTGGAGTCCGCACAACCGCTTCGCCAGGCGACCACGGCTCTCCATGCGCGCGATGATTTCCTGCCCGACGTAGCATCCTTTGGTGAAACTCACCGCGTCCAGCAGCCCGGTTTCCAGCGGGATGTACTCCTGGCTCAGTTCGCGCCCGAATGCGCCATACCCCTGTTCGACCCGCAGCACGTCGAGCGTGTCGGCGTCCAGTGTTGTTGCGCCGGAGCCAAGCAATGCAGCGCGGACGGCGTCGTAGCCTTCCGACGGGATGTAGAGTGTGAAACTGTCGCCGCCGATCGGTTTGCGCCGCGCGATCAGCAAACTCACCCCTGCGAGCGTTGCGGTTGTGCTACCATGCAATGGCAAATGGATCTCCGCGCCGGTCAATTCTGCGAGCGTGCGCGCTGCCTGCGGGCCATACACTGCGAGTTGCGTGTGGGTGCGTCCGGCAGCCTCCAGGGTCACCTGGTCGTTGAAAAAGATGTTCTGGCGCAGATGCCTGAACACTGGCGGTCCCTGGTCGGGACTGGCGACGATGAGCAGTGCATCGTCGAGCGCGTGAACGGTCAGCAGGTCAATGATGCGCCCGATCGGGGTGGTGAGGACGGTCAGCGCGCCTTCGCCGGGCTTCAGGCGCTCGATGTCGTTGGTAGAGAGGCGGTGCAGCAACGCGGCGCGGTCGCGCCCGCGCATGAAGATGCGCCCGGCGGCGCGTTCATCGGCGATGGCAATATGTTCCAGCGCGCTGGTGTAGGAGGATTCGTTTGCGTGCATCATTATCTCCGGAAATCTGGTGTACAGGAGTTCCACGATCGCCTCACAAGCGAGCCGTGTAACGGCTCTTTTTGCCCTCGGCAAAGCGGTGTTTGTCTTCTTTTGTGGTGCAATGCGACGGCAAAGCCGCCGCATTGCACCACCCTAATGCTGAAGTGCTACGCTGCCACAGGCTGTGGCGGCGCCAGAGAACGCACCAGTGCGTTAAGAATCTTTGCGCCTTTGTATGCGTTCATAGCTGCTCGAAGGTCATGATACAGAAAGCGCGGTCTCTGATGCAAACTTTCACCGCACGCGGCGGATGGTGGGTAAGCGCGCAGTTCGGGCTGCTCTTCGCGCTTGTGCTGGCGCCGCCGAACCTGCCCTGGTTGCCGGCTCTGCCTTCGTGGACGGGGCAGGGCGTGCTGATCGCTGGCTTCGTCCTGGGCGGATGCGGCGTGGCGCTGGCAGGCATCGGGCTGCTGCACCTCGGCGCCAATCTGACCCCGTTCCCGCGACCGCGCGATGACGGCACGCTCGTGCAGCATGGCGTCTATGCCATTGTGCGCCACCCGATCTACAGCGGCATTATCCTCGGCGCCTTTGGCTGGTCGCTAGTGCGCGGCAGCGTCATTGCGCTGGCGTTGAGCGTCGCGCTGCTGATCTTCTTTCACTTCAAATCGCGCCGCGAAGAACGCTGGCTCGTCGAGCGCTACCCGGAGTACGCTGGCTACCAGAAGCGCGTCAAAAAGCTCATTCCGTTCGTCTGGTGACGTTACCCGCCGCCGGTGCGCGCCAGTTTTTGCAGTTCATACAGTTTGTTCAACGCCTCCAGCGGCGTCAACTGGTTGATGTCGAGCCGCCGCAGCATCTCAATCACCGGTCCCGGCGTCAGATCGAAGAGCGACAGTTGACCATCCGGCGCTTGTGGTTGGTCGCTGCGCGCCGCGCTGTGGCTGCGCGACGTGGTTCGCCCTGCCGATGGGCGTTCGTCAGTGCGCGTGGGCGCCGGTTGGGGCGCACTGCGCGGCGCGCGGCGCTCGAGTTCTGTGAGCAGGTCAGTCGCGCGGCGGATGACCGGTTGCGGAATGCCTGCCAGTTCCGCCACGTGAATGCCATACGACCGGTCGGCGCCGCCGGGACGCAGTTCGTGCAGGAAGACGACCCGCCCGTCCTGTTCGGTTGCTGCCATGTGGTAGTTCTTCAGGCGCAGCAGGGTGCGCTCCAGGTCGGTCAGTTCGTGGTAGTGGGTTGCAAACAGGGTGCGGCAGCCAAGGCGCGGTTCGTTGTGGATGTACTCGATGACCGCCTGCGCGATCGCCATACCGTCGTAGGTGCTGGTGCCGCGCCCGACTTCGTCCAGGATGATCAGACTGCGGCGCGTGCTCTGCGCCAGCAGCGCCGCCGTTTCGGTCATTTCAACCATGAAGGTGCTGCGCCCGGTGGCAATATCGTCCTGCGCGCCGATGCGGGTGAAGATGCGGTCGACCAGCCCGATCTCGGCGGCATCGGCAGGCACGAATGAGCCGATCTGCGCCATGAGCGCGATCAGCGCCACCTGGCGCAGCACGGTGCTCTTGCCGCTCATATTGGGACCGGTGATCAGGCAGATCTGGCGCGTCTCCGTATCCATCTCGATGTCGTTGGGAATGAAGGTTTCATCGAGGGTCTGCTCGACCACCGGATGGCGCCCGCCAACGATGCGCAGGCGGGTATCGTCGTACAGGTCCGGGCGCACGTAGCGTCCGCGCACTGCGGCTTCCGCCAGCGCCGCGAAAACGTCGGTCGTGGCGATCATGCGTGCGGTGCGCAGCAATCGCGCCCCTGCGCCAGCAACTATATCGCAAATACGGGCGAAGGTGCGGCGTTCCAGGTCAATCAGGCGTTGTTGCGCCTGTTCGACGATCTCTTCGTAGCGTTTGAGTTCGTCGGTGAAATAGCGCTCGCCGGTTGTCAGCGTCTGTTTGCGGATGTAGTGCTTCGGCGCCTGATCGGCATAGGTTTTGGGTATCTCGATGTAGTAGCCGAAGACGCGGTTGTAATCGACGCGGAGCGATTTGATGCCGGTGCGTTCGCGCTCTTTCGGTTCGAGTTCGCTGATCCAGCGCTGCGCGTCGCGGCTTGCCGCCACCACCTGATCGATCTCCGGCTCGAAGCCGGGGCGAATGACGCGGCGCGGCGGTTCGCCATTCTCAACGCGGAGATAGTTGGACGCGCCAAGCAATGCGGGTGGATCGTCGTCAATGGCGGTCTCCAGGAACGCCAGAATGTCGGCGCACGCATCGAGCGCCGGGCCATCGGCGTGTCCATTCAGCGGCGGCGGCGCAGGCAGCGCTTCGGCGG
>DAOTWI010000758.1:0-3102 GCA_034436075.1 Roseiflexus sp. | reverse complement strand
GCGGGCGTTCGACCGGGAGCAAACAGGGGCGCAAAGACGACAAAGGATGCCGCGTTGGAAAGCAACGGCAAGCTAATGAGCAAGGCTGCGGGCAGCCGGGTATGATAGGGCGTGCTCATAGCAGTGCGAGGCTCTTCCTGTGCGGCGACAGGCGGGCTAATGGCCTGCGCTTCAGTTACCGCCACAGACGCGCGGCATAAGATAACCAAAAAGTAGCCCCGATCTCGCGCGCTGAAGGCGGTCAACTACAAGCGCTTGTTCGGCAGCGGTTCAGTTTGAAAAAGGTTTATCTAGTGTTCGTCTATTCTGGAAGCGACATCTTACTTAAAAGGGTTTGCAATGGTAAGGTGTGAATGGATCGTAAGTCCATCATGCATATCTTCCGAATACAGGGTTGCGGCGCCCCCAGTGAGGGCGCATGCGACGATGAAGCCGTCCCAATAGGACAACCGGTATTGCTCACGCAGCACCGACGCTGTGAGTAAGATGGGCTGATCGAGTTCGATGACGATGTACCTGCGGTAAAAATCGCTGATGACCGCCCGCGTCTGGTCTTCGGTATAGTGTTCGCGCTTCATCAATTGCACACACACCTCATTGATGACCTGTGTGCTGACGATAATGGTGGATGCTGTCTGAATCAGGTAGCGAGCACGCGCTGTTTTCTGGGGATCTTGCCCAACAATAAAGGCATAGAGCCAGACGTTGGTATCGATAAACACGGTTTGCGCTGGCGCCACGACAGTCATCGAGGTGATCCTCGCACACTGGCATGCGATTGTGCTTATGTGCGATCGCGGTAGAGTTCCTCACGTGGGAGGGGCGTAAACGACGGGTCGTGGATGGGATGTTCAAGCAGTTGGTCAATGATCCCAGGCGTTGGCATGGGCGCCTGCACGAGCACGATCACGCGAACGGCGCCAACGAGTTGGTCGCGGTATTCAGGCGGAACGACAATGACTCCATCTTTCACGCGGGTCTGAAATTCGATCGCGATCATGGTCTGCCTCCTGTATTCCGGCCACCCGCGTTATACTATACTCGATTCGGTCATGATTTGCCAAGTCATACGGGACATTGTGAGACATAGCTCCCGGATGTCATCGCGTTCAGCCGCGATGTGTGAGAGCGGCTTCTATTGCAAAACCAATGCTCTCGCACCGTCCGCTGCAACGCGCTGTCGGGCGGCTGCAAGGTGGAACTTACATCATCGCCGTCCACAGGCCGAACATACTTGGCACGTTCAGGATTTCCGGGCAAGCACCCATAGATACGTAATCTCTTGGCCCTGCTCCGTTTGGCGTTCCATCGCGGTTTCGAGGATCACCATACCCGCGTCGCGGATCAACTGCTGCACGGTCACGGGATCATAACTACTGAAGAACATCGGCGCCCCTAGCCACGTGCCGACACTCCCGGCGCTATCCGCTGCTTCAGTCCCAAGCAGCAGATAGCCTCCCGACTTTAGCCAAGTCGCAAGACGGCTGAAAATCGCGGCGTGTTCCTCACGCGGCAGATGTTCCAGGGTGTAGAACGATACCACCGCATCAAACGATGCTGGTGGAAACGAGATAGCACCAAGATCTGCCTGGAGGAACGTACCACTTGGCACATTCTGACGCGCTTTGAGAATCTGCGCTTCCGAGATATCGACACCTGTCACCTGATGCTGGCGGGCCAGGGCGATAGCGATAGGATCACCTGAACCACAGCCCAGGTCAAGGATAGCCGCACCGGTCGGAAGCGCCGCCAGGAGCTTATCTAGCCAGCGCATACGCGGCCACAACGCCTGCTCTAACTGGGCGTAGGCATCGGCGACCTGATCATATCCCTGTGCCACTATCTGCTTCGGATCGATCGTGTCTGACTGCTGGGACAAAATGGCTTCCTTTCTGTATCCCGCTGCTTCAAATGGGCACGGCGAGAGCAACAAACAATGTTCGACTATTGCGACGAGAGCCGCCTAACATGAAGCAGACCGACCACGTCCGCCTATTCCTGCCTGTCCCACGTTAGAACGGACAGCCATCCGTCTCATCCGGTCCTATGCCGGACTCGACTGCCACGTGTCCGCCTATTCTCTCATGTGCCATGTTAGACAGATGCGTGTCCGTATTCAACTGCCACTCGCTCACCTCTGCTGACTTGCGACAAGCTGGCAGGAAGCGAATGCGCAGCAACCGCTCGTATTCGACCGCCAATCGAGACGACCGGAGCGCCTGTCCTGGAACGTGGATCCAACGAGTCGTATTGAGTGTATCGTGCACGAGTATAGATCACCTCATACGCGGTGTAAAGAGGGTTTCTCACCTTCGTCTTCTCCCGTTAACCGCCACAATTCCTTGAACCGACACGCCGCACGCGCCGCCGCTCCGACGATGCACTCCGCACGTGCGCTAAACTCGCCGGGGAAATACCCGCGCCGGTTGAGTCCACTGATTCAGAGCCTCTCCAAAACACGCGCCTTCATGGCAGGGATTTCCTATCAGTCATGGAGCGTGCAACCGTTTCCTAGACGAAACGTTCGCATTCAGCGCCGGTTCACGCGATCCACGATGCGGAGAACCCGGCTGCGCCGCTGGAACCCGCGCCAGAGCAGGCATAGGTCAGCCGTTTCCGATCTGCGCTGCTCACGCGGAGCAGAACAAGGTGTAAGAGCAACCCCAACCCTATCCATCTCGCGTCTGTCATTACCCGGAAGAAGCACCTATGCCCTTCACCCACGGTCACGCGTTCGTCATCGAAGTCGGCAGCTGCCAACACGAGCCTGGGCTGAACGTGTTGATCACCGCCGCCGATGCGCCTTCGTGACCCTTCGTGCTCTTCGTGGATGATCGTCTATCAGGCGACGACCCACGACACATCATCACCGCCAGCCGCGAGCGCCAGGTCGCGTCCATCAGTCCTGGTCAGCGCGAGCCGCTCGACCTGCCCTATCTTTGGGGAGCGCCTTTGTACAGTTTGACCATGGGGCGCGTTTCACATCGGGGAGTGGGAGCGCCCCTGCGCGCAGCGCAGCGGTTCCCACAGTCGCCAGCGGGGAACGCTGGCGTCCACCTGCGCGGTTCGGCACGCTCACCACCCGTGGACGCTGCCGTTCCC
>DAOTWI010000757.1:0-2089 GCA_034436075.1 Roseiflexus sp. | reverse complement strand
CGCCGGTGACGCGCGAGCGCCCGCCGTGCTGCGGTTCGAGGCGCAGCAGCGCGTCTGGTTGGTGTTCGTTCTCGAAATCGAGGCGCACGGTTGCGTTGTCGCTTCCATCGACGCCTGGGGTTGATGCGCTATAGACGCCGAGCCAGGTGACGAGCAGCAGATGGACTCTGCCATGCTGGCGATGCCGGACAGGTGATGCCACGTAGACCACTCCATCGATCAGTTCAGCCTTCTTGATGTCGGGGTGCAGCGCATAGCGCCGGGCGAACTCAGCGCGCGTCAGGCGGTCGCCCGATTGCAGCGGCGGACGCATATCGGGCAAGGCGTCAGCGACGACGTGGGGTGCAGTTTCAGACTCAACGCTCATACCAGACCTCCTGCGCAAAGTATACCGCATGTCCGCCAAAAGCGGCATTCACTTGCCAAAAAACACAACCGCCAGCGTGGCAGCGAAGAAACCAAGCGACACGGCAAACAACCCATACCAGCGGCGGTAGAGGGATGGCGGGCAGGGGTAGGTCAGCGTGCGGATGAACACCTGAATGTACGCCATCGTCGCCACGAACTGCGCGACGAACAACCCGATCTTTGTCAATACCCAAGGCGTCCAGCCAGTATAAAGCTGCGCCAGCGCGATGCCGGAAATCAGAACGCCAGCGAACACGACATCGACAAACTTGACTTCGTGCCGGATGTAAGCGCGCAGGAGCGCGGCGTCGGGCGTCACGTCACCTGCATTCGTCGTCAGGCGCGGCTCGAAGGTGCGCACCACCAGCATCGACGCGGCGACGGCGCCCATCCAGAGGGCAAAACAGGCCACGTGGATCAGGAGGAGAAACTGGTACATGGTGTTCAACGTTCAACGTTCAACGTTCAACGTTCAACGTTCAACGTCCTAATCCACTCCGTCAAATCGAGCAGCGCGTCGAGGTTGATTTCGTGCGCCATCGGGTATTCGCGGTAAGTGAGCGCCACGCCAAGCTGGCTCAGAAAGTCGCGGCTGGCGCGCCCGTGGGCGACCGAGACGACCTGGTCGCGCGTGCCGTGGATCACCAGGAACGGTTTGTTGGCCAGCGCGGCGCGGTCGGGCAGTTCATCAACGATCGCCGAAGGCACAATGCCGCTCAGCACTGCGGCGCCCGCCGTCAGATCGGGGCGCGTGAGCGCCGTCAGCGCCGCCATCGTCCCTCCCTGGCTGAACCCGGCGACAATGACCCGCGACCGGTCGGCATGGTACGCCTGGGTCGCCTGCTCGACGAACTGCGCCGTCACCTGTGCGGCGTGGCGCGCCTGCACATCATCAACGGCGATGGCGCCATCCGGCGTGAACCCGATTTCGAACCAGGCGTACATGCCGGGCATGAGCACGAGCGGCGCGCGCGTGCTGAGCACCAGAAACTGCGGATCGATGTAGGGCGTCAGACCGAACAGGTCTTCCTCGTTGCTGCCGTACCCGTGGAAAAGGACGAGCAGCGGCGGATGCGGGTCATTGCCCGCTGCGGGGCGCACCAGATGATGAAGCGGCAGGTTACGCGGTTCCACGTTCATGGTCCTCCAGTGATTCGCCGCTGTACGCCGCATTGCGACAGTCGGAACCAAAACTCAGAACAGCCAGTCCGATGACGCCGCCGAGGATGCAGGCGGCGGGCAGCCAGGGCGCTGTCAGAACAGGAAGCGCAGCCGCGAGCGCGCCAGTTTCAGCGGCGTGCAGCAACTGAACGCCAAGCGCAATCGCGCCGAAACAACTGAACTGCAACGGGCGCAGGCGCGGTCCCACGGCGCACGACGCCGCACTGCGTCTCTGGCGCAGCCGTATCGCCACCCCGCCGAGCAGCACGGTCAACGCCAGCCACACCCCGCCGGCGCCAGGCGCCAGGAAGGCGTCGAGCCAGCCAATGATCAGCCAGGCAACCAGTGCGCCCGCAGCGATCAGGACGGATCGCGCTCTCCAGTCTGCAAGGCTCATACCATGCCTCCGGCATACCGGCATCGGTCGGTAACAGGACGTACGCGGTCGCCTCACGGACAAGCAGCGTAACAGCTCTTTTTGCCTTCGGCAGAGCGGTACTGGTCCTCTTTGGCGGTGTGG
>DAOTWI010000756.1:0-2811 GCA_034436075.1 Roseiflexus sp. | reverse complement strand
ACTTCAGCATCGAAGTGGAAGGCGCTCCATTGGAGTGGGTGCGCCAGCCCGCCGACGCGATCCAGTTGATGCCAGGCGTGCAGGCGCCGGTGGTCTTGACCGTCACAGCGCCACGCACGCCGGCAAGCCGCTCCGGCGATTATCAGGTGACCCTGCGGGTGCGGTCGCGCGAAAATCCGGCGGAAGTCGGCGTGGCGCACGGACGCTGGACGGTGCTGCCGTTTATGGCGCCGTCGCTGACCCTTGCACCAAAACGGGCTGCCGGGCGCGGCCAGGCGCGCTTTACCACCACGCTGCGCAACAATGGGAATGCTCCGATCCAGTGCACCCTGCGCGCCGAGGATGATGAGCACGTGCTGCGCTACCGGTTCGAGCCGCCGGAGGTGACGCTCGATCCCGGCGCCGAGGTCAATGTGCCAACCACGGTCACCGGTCCGCAACGCTGGTTTGGGCGCGAACAGACGCGCAGTTTTACGGTCGGCGCGGCGGTCGCGGGCGGCGAGGGACCGCCGGTTGCAACCGGGCAGTTCGTCCAGATGCCGATCATTCCGGCGTGGGCAATCACCGCGCTGTTTCTGCTCATCCCGTTGTGTCTGGGCGGGGTCTTCTTCGGCAACGAAATGTTCGTGGTGCGCCCTGCAGCAGCGACCGCGACTGCGGCGACTGCCGAAGCCGCCGGTGTGATTGCGGCAGCGAACACCGCCACCGTGGCAGTCGCAGGCACCGCGGCGCAGGCGACGCTCGAAACCAAGGAGACTGTTGCGCTCATCCAGCAGCAGACGATCGCCGCCGCGCCGATCGAGACCCAAATTGCGTTCCAGGCGCAGCAGAACACGCAGGTTGCGCAGGCGCAACAGACACAACAGGCGCAGCAGCAACAGCAGCAGGCGACGCAACAGGCGCAACAACAGCAGCAGCAGGCAGCGCAGCAGACGCAACAGGCGCAACAGCAGCAGCAGCAGGCAGCGCAACAGACCCAGCAGGCGCAGCAGGCGATCCAACAGGCGACGCAACAGGCGGCAGCGCAACAGACCGCCGCCGCAGCCGCGCAACAGGCGACTCAGGCGGCGCTGAATGCGCAGGCGACCCAGCAGGCTATTGATGCGCAGGCGACCCTGGCGGCAGCCGCCAACGCCCAGACAGCCACAACCATTGCCGCCCAGCAAACAACCCTGGCGCAGACTGCAGCCGCCGTTGCCGCCCAGCAAACATCAGTGGCTGCGACGGCAACAACGCAGGCGGCGGCGTTCAACGCCTTTATCGGCAACTGGGTCAACGTCGACACCAACACGAGCGGAATGACGCGCCTGGTGATCGATAAGAAGACCGAAACGACGTACACCTTCCGGGGCTATGGCAAATGTACGCCGAGCGACTGCGATTGGGGCGAGATCCAGGTGCCATATACGCCGGGACAACTGGTTGGCGTGTATGACTTCGGTTTCAAAACCACGCGGATTACCGTGCGCCTACAGGGTGAGGATATGCAGGCGGAAGTCTTCGATGACTACCGTCCGTCCGATCCGCGTCCCGACCGGACAACCAACTATGTGCTGCGCCAGCAGTTGATCCTTCGCCCGGATATCATTATTCGGCCGGATATTCTGAATCCCATTATTCTGGTGACGCCGACGCCGTGATCGCCCTGCCGCGCTCTGAAGCGACGACGCGGGAATAATCGCTACAGGAGCCATACACTATCATGACCGAGTTCATTGGCCAGACCATCGGCAACTACCGCATCGAATCGCTGCTCGGCAGCGGCGGGATGGGGCAGGTGTTTCGTGCGCGCCATATCCACCTTGACCGGCCGGCGGCGCTCAAGTTGCTGCACGGCAATCTGGCGCAAGACCCGATGTTCCAGACCCGCTTCCGCCAGGAAGCGCAGGCGGCGGCGAAACTGCGCCATCCTCACATCGTCGAGGTGTACGACTTCGATGAGTATGATGGTATGGCGTACCTGGTAATGGAACTGGTCACCGGCGGCTCAATGCGTGGATGGCTCCGCTCGACCGCGCAACAGACCAATGGCAGCCTGGCACAGGGTCTCGACCTGGTGCGTCAGGCGGCTGACGCGCTGGCATACGCCCACGCAATGGGCATGGTCCACCGCGATATCAAGCCGGATAACCTGCTGCTCCAGCCTGGTCTGATGGGGCGCGGTCCGACGATGAAGGTGGCGGACTTCGGGCTGGCGCGCATGACCGAAGGGAGCAACCTGACGGCGACCGGCATGGCGATGGGCACGCCCGCCTATATGTCGCCGGAGCAGTGCCAGGGCAAGCCGCTCGACGGACGCAGCGACATCTACGCCCTTGGCGTGGTGCTGTACGAAGTGGCGACCGGCACGCTCCCGTTTGTCGTCAAAACGATCAGCGAGGCGGTGTTCAAGCATGTCTACGTCCCGGCGCCGTCGCCGCGCCAGGTGCGCCCGGAATTGCCCGACATCGTTGAGACGGTCATCCTGCGTTGCCTGGCGAAACTGCCGGAAGAGCGGTTCACCACCGCCGCCGATCTGTCTGCCGCGTTGCACGAGGCAATGAGCGCGATTGCGCCTGATATGGCGATAGGTGATGATGAAGGCGGCGCGCTGTTGACCGAGATCGCCGCCCGCACCCGCATGCAGACGCTGCGCGCCGGAGGTGCGGCGCCATCTGTGCCGACGTTGATGGGGGGCGGTTCACTGCCGCGCATCCAGGTGCTGGACGATGCCGGCACGCTGCTCCAGGTGGTCGCGGTGCGTCCCGGCGGGTTGACGGTCGGGCGGGTCGAGCGCAACGATGTCATCCTGTCGGGCGAAGGGGTGTCGCG
>DAOTWI010000755.1:0-2552 GCA_034436075.1 Roseiflexus sp. | reverse complement strand
CCTGCTGTTCGGTTGGCAACGCTGCCACAGCGGATTGGGTGGCTGCCAGCGCCGCGCCAGCCACGGCGAGAGCCGTCTGTCCCTGTGCCGCCTGCTGGGTGGCGCGGGCTGCAACACGCGCCGACTCGGCAGCCAGGCTGTCACTCTGCGTACCGGCAAGAAAACCGCTGCCCGGCACGGCAGACCATACCACCGACGGCAGATTCAATCCATAGAGCAGAAAGAGCACGAGGAGGAGCGCCAGCGGCGACCACACCGGCAGCAGCGCCGTCTGGACGAAACGCACCTCATCACCCAGGGTGCGGGAAGGCGAACCGTGAATATCGTCCCGCTCTTCGACCTCGACGGTTAGCGTATGCACGCGATCGCCGCCAAAGGTGCGGCGGGGAGCGGCGATCGTCAGCGGGATATCTGCTGAGTCGCCCGGTGCGAGGACGATATAATCGTCCGCAAACGCTACACTGACCATCTGGCGTTCGTCGCCTGCGCGCAGATGGTACGCCGCCTGAGTATTGCCGTTATTGTGCAGACGAACATTGACCACCGCCTGGTCACGGCCACGCACCCGGTGCGGCGATACGTGCATCTCACCCGCCAGGAACGGCGCCACGCGCCATTCCAGCGCCACTTCGGCGACAACCGACGGATTCTCCTGCGGCACAGCGCGCAGCCGCACATTGTATGGACCGACCAGGCTCTCCGAAGTGGCGGGCGCCTGCACCCGCACACTGGTCGTCTTCATCGAAAACGGCGGCACACGCAGCGTCGGCGCCGGTTCGACCCACGACTCAGGCAGACCTGCGAGCGAGAGCGCAACGGTCAGGGGAGCGGCGGTTCGATTCGTGACGCGCACCTCGACACTGGCTAGTTCGCCAGGGATCAACGTCAACGCCATCTGCACCGGCGACAGGGCAAGCGCCAATCCTGCCGGAGCGTCGCCTGCAACCCGCTGAGTCGGCGCAGCATGGAGATCAGCAGGCGCATCGGGCGCTGGTTCGGCAGGCGACGCTGCGCCGATCTGCAAGCGCAAGGTGTACGGACCAATATGCACCTCCTGCCCCGGTTCCCACACCTGCGGCGTCTGCGGCGCCAGGCGCACAGGACCCAATCGTGTGCCGCTTTTTGACCCCAGATCGGTGATGGTGGCGCGGCTGCCGTCCCAGTCGATTCGCGCATGGGTGCGCGAGACGACCGGCGCATCGAGGTGCAGCGCATGATTCGCCAGGCGTCCCACCGTGATCCCGGCGGCGGTCAGCGCGATCGCACGCATTGCACCACTTTGCGCATCGATCACAACAATCTGCGGCGATCCATCGCCAGACGGAGGCGCAGGCTGATTATCGGGGGTGTTGGATGGATTGATTTCAGGCACGACGCACACCTCCTGAGACGTTGACGAGAATGAGGGCTATGGCGAAGTGATTTGCAGATCGATCTGTGCAGTGCGAACCTGACCACTGTTCACATGGGTGACGGTGATGGTCATCCGCGCCTGACCCGTCTGTCCGCGCTGATACTGGAGCCGCGACAACCGGTCATTCGCATCGGCAAGCGTTGTGGTGAACGATTGAGGCAAAGCCGTCACAGCAAATCCGCCAGCGCCGATAATACGCATCTGCCCTGCGTTGTTTACTGGACTTACCCCGGCGATGCTCAATTGAACCGTGACATTATCAGTGGCAGGCACGCCGCCGATGACCACCCCGTCAATATTCGCCCACGGCGCGCTGGCGCCTCCGGTGACATTGACCGACGCTGGCGCAGTCAGGGTCAGATTCACCGGTTCAGGCGTCTCGGTTGGCGTTGGCGTCGGCGTTTCCGTCGGCGTTGGCGTCAACGTCTCAGTGGGCGTTGGCGTCAACGTATTGGTTGGCGTAGCGGTCGGCAATGGCGTCGGCGTATGCGTATTGGTTGGCGTAGCCGTTGGCGCTGGCGTATTGGTTGGCGTGGCGGTGGCGCCGGGTTGCGGCGTATTGGTCGTGGTTGGCGTCGGTGTGGGAGTGAAGGTGGACGTTGATGTTGCAGTTGCAATCCCTGCTGCCGGGCGAATCGTGCCGACCGCGACATTATCGGCGAAATTCGCTCCGGCGGCGCTCGTCAGCACCACCCGGAACCGTCGATCAGTCGCGGTTGTAGAACTCGGCAGCACCTGCACCACAATCACCCGTTCGGTTTCGCCGGGATTAAACGTCAGCGTACCGCTGGCGCTGCGATAGTCGATGCCCGCCCGGGCGGTATCATCTTCGGTCGTGTATTCGACGCTCACGGTCGTCGCGCTGCCGCTAGACAGGCGCACGGTGAAGGTCATCGTTGTTTCGCCGGCGGTCAGGCGTTGCGCCGCTGCATCGTTGATGGTCAGTTCGGGCAACCCTGGCGCTGGCGTCTGGGTCGGCGCCGGGGTTGGCGTCGGTGTCGGCGTGCGTGTTCGGGTTGGCGTTGCGGTTGGCGCAGACGCGCCGGCAGGTTGCGTAACTGTTGGTGCAGGCAACGTCCCTGGCGGAACTGTCGCAAACGGCGCCTCCGTCGGCGGCGGGAGCGTCGGCAGCGCAGTG
>DAOTWI010000754.1:0-4601 GCA_034436075.1 Roseiflexus sp. | reverse complement strand
GAAGACCAGCGTGCGATCCGCCTGCGCATGGAGGCGCTTGATCGCGACGTTGGATCGAAGTGTATCATTCTTGCCGACCGCGCCGGCATGGTGCTGGTCGAGACCGGGTTGACCATCGGGTTGCCGACAATGGTGCTGCTGCCGCTGCTCTCGACCAGTTTTTCGACGGCGGGGCAGATCACGCAGATGCTGCGCGAAACGGAGTCATCGGCGCTGTATGTTCACGAGGGAAGTCACTACGATCTCTACTGCTTCGATATTACCCAACGCTTTATGCTCGTTATTGTCTTTGACAAGTCTGGAACACCTGCAAAGATCGGTTCCGTCTGGGTGTATGCCAAGCGCGCCATCCGCGACATCCAGGAACTGCTCGGCTAGCAGTACGTTTGCACGTTCTTTTTACCTGTGCTATACTCGCTGCGTCATCTCAGTTGATGCTTTCGCGCACGCGGCGCCTGTTCAACCTCGCTTCGCAGGTTGAATTTTTATGCCTGATATGGTACATTTTATTGTGAAAGTGTTCTCAAAGTAGGGAGAGCGCGTTTATGCGGAACCGTATTCTGGCGGTCACCGGCATATTGTTTGTGGTCGGGATCGTCCTCTATATCATCGGCGTTCGTTCAACGAAACTGCACATCTCCGTTGCGGCTGAGCCGGTGGTCTGCCTCGGCGGCGCACGCGCCACGCTCGAAACGTGCGCAAGCGGCTTCCCCATCACCAACTCGCTGATTACAACCGTCATCGTTCTGGTGATTATCATAGTTGCGGTTCTCGCTGGAACGCGCAACATGCGGATGATCCCGCGCGGCTTGCAGAACACGCTCGAGGTAATGGTCGAAGCTTTCTACAACTTCGCCCAGAGCGTCGACCGCAGGAATGTGGCGAAGTTCTTCCCGTTCTGCGCGTCAGCCTTCTTCTTCATTCTTGTGTCGAATGTCATCGGTCTCGTTCCAGGCGTCGGGAGCATTGGCGTCTGCGTGCCGACGGCAGGGCTTAAGGAGGCGGCGGTGGTCGCACCCGTCGCCGATGTGACGATGGCGGAAGAGCCGGCTGGGGCGCCGGATTTCTTTGCGTCGTGGCCCCTGTCGTGCGAGAAGGGCACGACGCTGATCCCGTATCTGCGCGCGCCGTCGGCGGATCTCAATGTGACCCTGGCGTGGGCGCTGATCTCGGTGGGTCTCATCCAGTTCTTTGGCTTCCAGGCGCTTGGGCTTGGCTATCTCACGAAGTTCTTCAACTTCCGCGAAGGCTTTATGACGGCATTCGTCGGCATTCTTGAGTTGATCTCCGAGTTTGTGCGCATCGTTGCGTTCGCCTTCCGACTTTTTGGCAATATCTTCGCTGGCGAGGTGATTCTCGTCGTGATGGCGTTCCTGTTTCCGTACCTGCTGCCGGCGCCGTTTTACGCCTTCGAGCTGTTCGTCGCCTTTATGCAGGCGCTGATCTTCGCGGTGCTGTCGCTCGTCTTCATGTCACTGGCGACTGAGGCGCACGGGGGGCACGGCCACGAAAGCCACGGGCATGGCGAGACGGCGGCGCACTAGATCATCATGCTGCGGCGCTTCTTGAAGCGCACGCAATCGGTTTCGACATAGACGCATGCACATCATTGTACTCTTGAGGAGGAGACAGATCATGACGGATGACGGTCTGCGACTTATCGCTGCGGCGCTCGCAGTGGGCATTGGCGCCGTTGGACCTGGCGTTGGCATCGGCGTTATCTTCAGCGGCGCGCTGCAAGCGATGGGCCGCAACCCCGAAGCCGAAGGAACTCTGCGCACGTATATGTTCCTCGGCTTTGCGCTGGTCGAAGCGCTGTTCATCTTTGCACTGGTGATTGCACTGCTGATCGCATTCCGCATTGTGTAGCATCCGTCCGCGTTATGTGGGGAGAACGGCCGTGGAGAAACTGGGCATTAATTGGGGGTTGTTGATTGCGCAACTGATCAACGTCGTCTTCGTTGTCTGGTTGCTGACCGCCTTCCTGTATCGCCCGATCCTGAATATGCTTAATCAGCGGACGAACCGGATTCAGGAAGGGTTGCAGGACGCTGAGAAGGTTCGCGAGCAACTGGCGAATGCAAAGCGCGACTACGACGCCGAACTGGCGAAGGCGCGCCAGGAGGCGGCTGGCATTCTGGCGCAGGCGCAGGAACGCGCGCGCGCGCAGGCGGCTGAGATTATTGCGCAGGCGCACCGCGACGCTGAGAAACTCAAGAGCGATACGCTCGCACAGGCGGAGCAGGAGCGACAACGAATGCTCGGCGAGCTCAAGGATCGTATGGCGGAACTGGTGGTTCTTACCGCCGAGCGGGTGCTCAACGCGGAGTTGAAAGCGAACCACGACCGCCTGATCGAGGAGTCGCTGGCGGAACTTGGCAAGTACAATTGAACCGCGATGCCGGGCGGGTGTTCGCTGCCCGGCGTAGAGGCGAGGCATAGTCGTGAGTGCATCTGAAGCTCAGGTCATTGCGCGGGCATTGTTCGACTCGTTGACCGGCGCAGCGTTGCAGGCGCTCCATTCGGTCACCAGCGTCAATGGCGAGGTGACGCCGGAACGATTGCTGGCAGCCCTGCCAGAAGATGCTCCGCGTGAAGTGCGCAACCTGATTCTGGCGCTCGGCAAGGAGGGCAACCTCGACCGCCTGCCGGCAGTGGTGGACGCCTTCGAGCAGATGACGCGCCGTGGCGGCGCACGGCCACTGTCCGGCGAGGTGACCAGCGCGGTTGAGTTGAGCCCGCACCAGCGTGAGCGCATTGCCGATCAACTGAAAGCGCGGTACGGTCCAGACCTGGAACTGCGCTTTAGCGTCGATGAGTCGCTGATCGGCGGGTTGATCATTCGCATCGGCGATCAGGTCCTCGATACCAGCCTGCGCACGCGCATGGCCGCCATTCAGCGCAATATGATGACGGGGTAGCATCCGCAGCGCGAGCGGGGCGCCGCCGTAATGAGGGGATAGACGATGACAGTGGCAACGACTGAGGAATTGTATCAGCGCCTGCTGAGAAGTATTCGTGAGGGCGTCGATCTTCAGCCGAAGATGGTCAACGTCGGCACCGTGATCCAGGTGGGCGACGGGGTGGCGAAGATCGGCGGTCTCGAACAGGCGATGGCGTCTGAGTTGCTTGAGTTTCCGCCGAAAGCCGGGCGCAGCGAGCCGGTGTTTGGCATTGCGCTCAACCTGGAAAAAGATGCGGTTTCGGCGATTATTCTTGGTGATTATCTTGGAATCGAAGAGGGCGATCAGGTCAACTCGACCGGGCGCGTCATTTCGGTGCCGGTCGGTCAGGAATTGATCGGGCGGGTGGTCAATGCGCTTGGCCAGCCGGTCGATGGCAAAGGACCGATCCAGACGACGAAGTATCGCCCGATTGAGCGCATTGCCCCCGGCGTGATCACGCGCAAGTCGGTCGATACGCCGGTGCAGACGGGCATTATCGCCATTGATGCGATGATCCCGATTGGGCGCGGTCAGCGTGAGTTGATCATCGGCGACCGCCAGACCGGGAAGACGGCGGTGGCGATCGATACGATCATCAACCAGAAGGGTAAGGGGATGGTCTGCATCTATGTGGCCATCGGGCAGAAACGCGCCCAGGTCGCGCAGATCATCAACTTTCTCGAAAAATATGGCGCGATGGACTACACGATCGTCGTCTCGGCGACGGCGTCGGAGTCGGCGGCGTTGCAGTACATCGCCCCGTATGCCGGTTGCACGATGGGCGAAGAGGTGATGGAAAACGGCGTGATCATCGACGGTCAGGAAGTGCGTGATGCGCTGATCGTGTACGACGACCTCTCGAAGCACGCGACCGCCTATCGCCAGGTGTCGCTGCTGCTGCGCCGCCCGCCGGGGCGTGAGGCGTACCCCGGCGATGTGTTCTATCTCCATTCGCGCCTGCTCGAGCGCGCTGCGCGCCTGAACGAAGACTACGGCGGCGGCAGCCTGACGGCTCTGCCGATTATCGAAACCCAGGCGAACGACGTCTCCGCGTATATCCCGACGAACGTCATTTCGATCACCGACGGCCAGATTTACCTGGAGACTGACCTGTTCAACGCCGGTATTCGCCCGGCACTGAACGTCGGCATCTCGGTGTCGCGCGTCGGCGGCGCGGCGCAGACCCGCGCGATGCGCTCGGTGTCGGACCGTCTGAAGATCGATATGGCGCAGTTCCGCGACCTTGCAGCGTTCGCGCAGTTCGCGTCGGACCTCGACGCCACGACGCGGGCGCAGATCGAGCGCGGCCAGCGCCTGCAGGAAGTGCTCAAGCAGCCGCAGTTCCAGCCGATGCCGCTCGAAGAGCAGGTGGTCATCCTGTTCGCGGGTATCAACGGCTATCTCGATGATGTGCCGATCAGCCAGATTGGACGGTTCAAGTCCGAACTGTTCAACTATATGCGCACGGCGCATCCCGAGGTTGGCAAGATGATCTTTGAGAACCGCCTCGACCGCAAGTTCCCATCGCCGGATATTCGTTCAGCCATCGAAAACATGCTGAAGGAATTCAAGCAAATGAGCAATTTTGCGGAGGAGTAAGAGAGGCGAGAGGCGAGAGGCAAGAGGCAAGAGGTGAGAGGCGTACCAGAAGAGACG
>DAOTWI010000753.1:0-3377 GCA_034436075.1 Roseiflexus sp. | reverse complement strand
CCGCGCCCGCCGGATCACCGCGCGCCAGCGAGATCAGCGCATGCGCGCCATCAAACGGCTCGCCGACGCCTGGCACCAATCCGGCGACGTCGAGTCCGGTCGGGACCGCGTTGGGCTGTCAGGCTGGCCGGAGCAGGATGGGTATCGGCCTGATGTTCCGCCTCTAGCGTTGCGGCGGCTCGTCGTTAGATCGCCAAACCGGGACGACACCAACCGGTCAGGAAGTCCATGACGTCAAGAATGACATCTTCATCCGACTCGCGCCCCTCCTGCCGAACGCGCTGACGCAACCCCTCAAGTTGAGCGAGCAGCGTTTCCCGGTCATACCCCTTAGCCAGCAGCGATTGAACTTCTTCCCGCAGCCGCTGAAGGGGCTGGTCAGCAGCAAGCGCTTGCAGCAACCGGTTCGAGTGATCCATAGGCGTGTAAGCCGGCAAACACAAATATATAGCGCGGCGGATGCGCACCCGCCGTCACGCTGCGGGCGTCGGTGCGCTTTCGATGAACGCGATCGTCTCTTCGAGCGCCGCGACATACCCTTCACGATAGATGCGCGGTCCCGACGTCGGCGCCATCGGACTATCGGTATGCGTGGCCAGATACTCCTGCCGTTCCCGCACTTCGGCGCGCAATTGAGCGAGGTTCGCTTCACAGCGCAACGCGAACTTGAAGCCATCGTGCCGCCCCTCCGCCGTCCAGGCCTGGCGGCGCAGCCAGCGCATCACTGCGTCAGGCATGCTGAGCGAATCATCCATTCCTGGCTTCTGCTCACGCTCTGGGCGCCATACATCCATCCACAAAGATGCGCCATTGGCGCGTGAGGCATCGGTTATGGGATGAATAACCGTCCGGCGCCGAGGTAGTCCGCTGGAGCCAGGACGATCTCGAGCAGCCGGACGGCGCATGCTTCGCGATAGCTGCGCTCGATCATCCGATCGACCCGTCCAATGGTCAGGACCGGGAGGGATCGTTCTGTATTCTCGTCGCGGATGGTTTGCTCCAACGAGTCCTCACCCTCCATATTTCGGTTATCCGTCAGGAGGTACATTTGGTTGGCTTGTGCGAAGCGCCATACCTCACGATCGCTGCTGGTGTACGGCAATCCGACATCGGCGAAGCGCGCCAACCGGAGCGGAATCAGTTCCAGCCATCCGGCGGCGCCCAATGTTCCCCAGAGCAAGAGCGCCTGTCCTTCGATGTTGTGGTCTGCCAGCACAGTAATCATGACCGCCGGATCTGGGCTTTCCACGCATGCAATTTCGCGCGCAACGCTTCCTGTTCCGGCGATGCCGGCGCGGACGGGCGACGGGTTAATCGCTCGCGATTGCGCGCTTCCCAATAGTGGCGGTTCGCTTCCGCTTGTTGCAGCACCTGCTGGTATTCCCGCTCAACCTCATCCCGATGCTCATCCAGGTAGGCAAGGATGTCAGCCATCTGCTGATCGGTGAGATTGAACCAGTCTTGCACGAGTTTGGGCGGCCAATCGGCGTGCAGATAATCCAGCAGGGCGTACAACGTGATGCGCGTCCCTGCGATCGACAGTCCACGACTGGTGCGCACGACCGTTGATGGTCCATTGGTTGACGCAGTCATACCCGCACCCCGTGATTACGTCCTGACAAACACTATTGTATCACAACGGTGCAGTTATGGGCGGCCACGGGTTGGGCAAGCAGGAAGCGGTCAGCGGTGCGAAGAATCGCAGCCAGGTCGCCGAGACTGCTGTGATTCTCAGCGCAGCATGTGCTTCAATCAGTGTGCCATAGGTGCGATCATAAGACGTGAATATCCTCAATCTGTACCGTGATCGTGTCCCCGATCCGTTCGGCGGTGATACTGAGCGTGAGATCGCTCTGACCCTCTTCTGCGGTCCAGAGCGGGATATCGATCGCCAGGATATCAGGGTTTCGCGCCTGCGGGTAGAAGGAGATCAGCGGCGCGGCTTCATCGGGAAGCAGAACCAGACGGCGCCCATAGGCGACAATCGCCTGGCGAAGTTCTGCCGCTGTCAGGCGACCGCTGCGCCCATCGCGTTCGATGTCCGTATACGCGCCGCGCACCAGCGCGTCCACCAGCGTGCAGATCACGGGAAAGAGCGGGTCGTGTGGGTCCATGGCTCTCGATCACCTCCGGTTGCCGGGAATGCGGGTCACAGTCGAATCGGTGACGCCGATGCTCGCAAAGTAGTCATTCGCCAGCGCAATGGGTGAAGCGGCGGTCGGGCGCGCTACCGAGAACCAAGAACCGAGAACCGAGAACTAGGCGCCAGAAACGACACAAGGGTTTCGGCAGCAATAATTGTCAAACACGATGGTCGCGTTGTCGCCTACATCACATGGAGCGACCACATCATATGCGATCGCGGGACAACCCATACGGTCGCGTTAGATTCATGCGCTCAACGATGGTCATGCGTTGATCAGGAGCAACAGGAATATGGCGACCCATATGAGACAAAATACGCCTCCCAGGCGGATGATGCGGAGCGCTGTGCTTCTGCGCTCCGCTCGGACATCGTCGGGTATCGCTCGTTTCGGACTGAAGACGCCCGGCGCTCTCTTGATCCAAAAAGCCGTCCACCGCTCAAGGGAAGCGATCATGTGCTCCGGCTTGAACATGGCAAGCAGCGCGAACCACGCCACAAGCACAACGATGATCCCGATGAGGATGGTGGTGGCAGACGATGTACTCATACGGACCCCCGCTGCAATAGCGTAAATGCGAAAAGTTCGATCATTCATTCCGTCAGCCGCTGGTTGCTTTTGCACGCGATTGGACCGCAGTGCAATCGTGTTGCTCATCACGGTCCGCCAGGTGTACCCGATCCGCCAAGCAGGGGAGAAGAACACACTCCGGAGAAGATATTGCACGATCCGAGCAGTTGTGCGTAGGCTGCCGTCAAATGAATTTCGAGGGGATAGGGCGCTTGCAATCGAGCGCCGCCGCTGACACTGATGCCCGCGTACCCGACGCCTCCGCTCTGAAAGAAGATGCATTCGCCACCAACACCGAGCATCTCGCCGCCCCCCGCACCGAGTTGGACCGACCAGCCTTGAAGGTCGTGAATAGTCGGAGCGCCGGTAAAAGTTGCTGAGAGACCAAGCGTGCCGCCCGCAGCGGAATATCCGCCGCCGCCGCCAGAAACCAGAATGCCGATGTTGCCAGCCGAGTCGCCAGCAATTGTAATATCTCCGCGAGCGCCAAACATGGCGAAGAGAGCGCCGCCAAAGCTCACACTGATGGTCCAATGCTCCGTGGGATCGATGTACTTCAACGGGTTATTCAACGCATAGGCATAACGATTGAGCGTCTGCGGACTGGCTGGCGCCGTCGGAGGACGCCCCGGCGGCGCGGAGACCTGCCCGGCAGGCGCTGCA
>DAOTWI010000752.1:0-3672 GCA_034436075.1 Roseiflexus sp. | reverse complement strand
CCCGCCCAGGAGCAATCACCTGTGACAGTCGTTGTCTTTGGCAGCATCAACATGGACCTGGTGGTGCGCACGCCACGCCTGCCGGCGCCTGGCGAGACGCTCACCGGTCATACGTTCTTCACCGCGCCGGGGGGCAAAGGCGCCAACCAGGCGGTCGCCTGTGCGCGGCTCGGCGCGCCAACCCGCATGGTCGGGCGCGTCGGCGATGATCTGTTCGGCGAACAATTGCGCGCCAGCCTGCGCGCTGCTGGCGTGCTGGATGATGACGTGCTGATAACGCCTGGTCCGTCGGGAGTGGCACTGATCGCCGTTGATGACGCGGCAGAAAATACGATCGTGATCGTTCCAGGCGCAAACGGCGCAGTCGGCGGCGACGACATGCCGCGATTGGAACAGGCGCTCGATGGCGCCCGCGTCTTGCTGCTGCAACTCGAAACGCCCATTGCAGCGGTTATAGCAGCAGCGCGCGCCGCGCGCGCGCGGGGAATAATGGTCATGCTCGACCCGGCGCCGGCGCTGCCGCTGCCCGATGAATTGTGGGCGCTGACGGATATTCTGACGCCGAACGAAAGCGAGGCGACGACCCTGACCGGCATTCCCGTCCACGATGAGCAGAGTGCGGCGGCATCCGCGCGCGCACTGCTGGCGCGCGGCGCGCGAACGGTCATCATCAAACTCGGTGCGCGCGGTGCGCTTGTGGCTGATGCCAATGGCGCACGTCTCTGGTCTGCGTTTCGTGTCACGCCGGTTGATACCGTCGCTGCGGGTGACGCCTTCAACGGCGGGTTGGCGGTGGCGCTCAGCGAGGGGCGTTCGTTCGAGGAGGCGATCCGGTGGGGACTGGCGGCTGGCGCCCTGTCCGTCACCAAGCCTGGCGCGCAGCCTTCGATGCCGGAACGGAGGGAACTGCTGGCACTGTTAGGGTTAGGGGGTAAGGGGTAGGGGTTGCGTGGTAATGATGAGAAGAAGGACGTAATGCTACAGGCTTTGATTTTCGATTTCGACGGATTGATCCTTGACACGGAAACGCCCGATTTCATGGTGTTGAGCGAGCAGTATCGTCGTTTTGGCGTTGAACTTCACCCTGAGCGATGGGTGCATGGGCTGGGGACCATCGGCGGTTACGATCCCTACAGCGAACTCGAGGCGCTGACCGGCGCGACGCTCGACCGCGAGGCGCTCCACCGCGACCATCGTGAGCGATACATTGCGTTGTGCGCGCAGCAACCGCTTCAACCCGGCGTGCGTGAGTTGATCACCGCTGCGCGTGCGCGCGGCGTCCGCCTGGCGGTGGCATCGAGCGGGTCGCGTGAGTGGGTCGAGGGATGGCTCGAACGCCACGCCATTCGCGCATCCTTCGACTGTGTGCGCACCCGCAGTGATGGGTTGCGCGTTAAGCCCGCTCCCGATCTGTTCCTGAGCGCCGCTGCGTGTCTCGGTGTGGCGCCAGAGTCGTGCGTCGTGCTCGAAGACTCGCCCAACGGCATTCGCGCGGCAGCCGCAGCAGGGATGCGATGCGTGGCAGTTCCCGTGGCGCTCCTCGACGCGCTCCCGCTGCCGCCTCATCTGCTGCGTCTCCGTTCACTGGCGGATTTCCCGGCGGAAGCGCTGCTGGATCGGCTGGCAGAGTGAGCGCCTGTTCCAACGGTTGTGACACCCGGCGGCGCACAGGGCGGATGCTCTCCGAGACCTGCTGGCAGATAAGCGCCAGCACAGGTGAGAGTTCAGGGACCGGTAAGGCGCAGTCTGTGATCGCCTTCCATTCAAGGAGCATACCCGATGTTGCGAGGCATAACCATCCTGCTCGTCTGCCAGTTGATCGGCGAGGCGACTGCGCGGGCGCTCAACCTGCCGACGCCCGGACCGGTCCTGGGTATGGCGCTGCTCTTTGGCGTTTTGCTCTGGCGCGGCGCACCCGACTGGCTCAATCAGGTCGGACAGGGACTGTTGCGTTTTCTTCCTCTGTTCTTTGTACCGGCAGGCGTTGGCATCATGAACCACGTGCAATTGATGCGCGCCGAGTGGCTGGCGATCGCCATCACCCTGCTGGTGAGCACAATGATCACCATGCTCGTCACCGCCGGGGCATTGCTGCTCTTCCTTCGCTTAACCGGCACAAGAAAGGCGCCCAGGCATGCAACCGAACGTGACTGATATCTGGGTTTACCTGGCGCAGACGCCGCTCCTCTGGCTCACCGCCACGCTGCTGGTCTACTACCTGGCAGATGGAGCATATCAGCGAGCCGGGCAGCGACCTCTGGCGAATCCAGTTCTGATCTCGGTTGTGGTGTTGGTTGCCTTTCTGAGCGTGACCGGCACACCGTATCAGCAGTACTTCAATGGCGCACAGTTCGTCCATTTCCTGCTCGGTCCCACGACAGTGGCGCTGGCATTGCCGCTCTGGCGCTACGCCGGTCGATTGCGGCGCATGCTGCTGCCGCTCTGCGGCGCGCTCCTGATCGGTTCGCTCACGTCCATTTTGTCGGTGGTCGCTATTGGCCGGCTCATGGGCGCATCAGATGTCACCCTGCGTTCCCTCGCGCCTAAATCGGTCACCACCCCGATTGCGATGGGGATTTCCGAGCAGATCGGCGGATTGCCATCGCTAACGGCAGTGCTGGTGATTGTGACCGGCATCATCGGCGCGGTCATCGCACAAGATCTGTTCGACCGCCTGCGGCTGAACGATCAGGCGGCGCGTGGACTTGCTATCGGGGTTGCATCTCACGGGATCGGCACGGCGCGCGCGTTGCAGATGCATGCCGAGGCTGGCGCGTTTGCGGGGCTGGCGATGGGGTTGAACGGCGCGCTGACGGCGCTGCTGGCGCCGATCCTGGTGCGATTCTTGGGACTGTAACAACAGAAGCGCCCGGCACCTTCCCATGGTATCATGCACTCTTGCTGCATCACAGGAAGGAGACACAACGATGCATGTATGCGTCTACTGCGCCTCAAGCGATCACGTACCGGCACTCTACCTGGAAGCGGCCCACACCTTTGGCGAAGGAATGGCGCGGCGCGGATGGACGCTGGTATACGGCGGGGGCAGCATTGGGTTGATGGGAACCGTCGCACGGGCGGTGCACGGCGCCGGCGGACGGGTGATTGGCGTCATTCCGCAGACGCTGCTGGAACGCGAAGTCGGGTACCGGGAGGCGGACGAACTGATTGTCACCGGAACCCTGCGCGAACGCAAGCAGATCATGGATGAACGCGCCGATGCGTTCGTCGCGCTGCCAGGCGGCTTCGGCACGCTCGAAGAATTGCTGGAAATCATGACGCTCCGTATGCTCGGCTATCACAACAAGCCAATCGTGATCGTCAACATTGGCGGTTATTTTGATCCGTTGCTGACACAGTTCGAGTATATCTTCACCCAGAACTTCGCCCACGAACGCTATCGCCGGCTCTACGCCGTGAAAGCCGATCCTGAAATCGCGCTCACCTATCTGGAGCGGATCGCGCCTGGCTCGCGCTAATGTGGAAGCATGAGTCTCATCGTACCACGCGCGTGATGACGTCCACTGCATGCGCAATGCTGTTCTCGGCGCCAATGAGCCGCCCAATTGCCGCCGCACGCACCCTGATGAGATCGTCTGTCGCTGCCGCAATGGCATGCGCCAGGCGATCCGGCGTCGCGTGGCGCCGCAGCAAGGGCGGCGGTCCCGCGCC
>DAOTWI010000751.1:0-3932 GCA_034436075.1 Roseiflexus sp. | reverse complement strand
GCTTCAGCCGCCGGGCGGACGAACGGATAGCGGAATAATTATTCAAAGTCCATTAGATCGAACGCGCGCAGCCACAGTTCCAGGGTCATCAGCAGCCAGATGAATTGCCCATGGCGTCTCCAGACGAGTCCCCGGTGCTGCATCCAGTCGCGCACCATGTGCTCGCGGAACAGACCGCGCGCTCGCACCTGCGGTCCCAGCAGCAGATCATTCGCCAGATCGCGCAGCGGACCGTGCAGCCAGTACTGCACTGGCATCAGCATGCCGCTCTTTGGACGGTGCAGAATAGTCGGCGGCAGCAGGTCGCGCACCGCCTGTTTCAGCACCCATTTTTCCTGCAAACCGCGCAATTTGAGCGCAGGGGGCGTAGCAAATGCGGCATCCGCCAGTGGGAACGCGAAGAGCGGCGAACGTCCTTCGACGCCGCTTGCGGTCGTCATCCGTTCGACCTTCGGCAGAATGTGGTGCGCGCCCTTGGTGCGCAGGTTGGTGTACAACAGACGGTTCAGATACGAGGTCATCTGCGGCGATTCGAGGTACGGCTGCACGTGACGTTCCAGCGGCGGCGCATCGCGCAGAGCGTCGAGCACATCGGCGGTGAGCAGGAGATCGAGCTGATCGTAGCACTTCTGGTACGAGCGCAAATAGGCGCTTGCTCGCGCCGCCGGGTTCGGATCATCGCGGTGGAACTCGAAGGCGAGCATTGGCTGGTTCTTGGGACCGCCAAACACCGGGTCGCCCCCTTCGCCGTTCAGAATGACCGATAGACCATCACGCGCTGCGGCGCGCGCCAGCAGCAGGTTCGGCGTCGTCAGCGGGTCGCCGACCGGACAATCCAGCAACGCCACGGTCTCTGCCAGATGATCGGCAATGGTTTTCCCGTCGAACGTCAGCACGGTATGCTCTGTGCCGCAGTGCGCAGCGACCAGTCCGGAATACGCCAGTTCGTTAGGAAACTCGTCGCCAAAGTTGATCGCATACGTGCGCACCGGTCGGTTGTGCAGCCGTGCCGCCAGGGCAGTGACCAGGCTGCTGTCGATGCCGCCGGAGAGGAAGACGCCGACCGGTTGCCCGGCGGGCAGTCGTGCCGCAATGGCCTGTTCAAGCAAATTGCGCAGCCGGGAAGCATACGCTTCTGCTGGAAGCGTTTCATCCCACTCCTCCTCGCGCGGTTCCCAGAACACTTCTTCGTGGCAGGCGCCGTTAGCGCACAGACGAAGACAGCGCCCTGGCAGCATTTCGGAGACGCCATCGATCAATGTTTCACTTCCTGGCAGGTAGGCGAAGGTCAGGAAGGCGCGCACCGCGTTCAGATTAAGACGCGCATTCAAACGGGACCAGGTGCGCAACGCGCGCAACGAGGCTGATGCCGCCCAATGGTTGCCAGAACGCGCGTAAAAGAGCGTGCGCGTCCCAACGTGATCGCGCACCAGCACCAGGTTGTCCCCGTCGAGGATGGCGAGCGCAAACATACCATCGGCAGCGGCGAAGCCGCGCGCGCCACGCCGGGCATACAGGTGGAGCAGGATCGTGCCGTCGGCGCAATCGTCTGGCAGGGTGACGCCATCGCGCCTCAGCGCATCGAGGAGTTCCTTGCGATTGAACAGCGACACGGCGCCGGCTGCAACCAGGTGATCGGCGGAGAAGACATTCGTATGGCAGCCGTCAGGGAGCACGCCGAGCGCCGCGTGATGATTGGACGCTACAGGCGTTGCGCCCATCGCTCTGAGATCGTGTTCCGCTCCGCTGGCAGTCAGCGCCGCACACAACCAGCCGCTCATCCGAAGTCTCCCACATCGCCAGCGTCGCCGCCGTCGAACGGCGAACCCTCATCGCCAAAATCGCCGCCGTCGGACTCTGCCCCTTCTTCGATCGGTTCGGGTTGATCCCAATCGCTGTCGCTGTAACCGCCACTATCTCCGCTCATGCTGCTCCCCGACCCGCCGCCGTCTCCGGTCTGCTGCTTTTGTTGCAGCGCCTTCTGGCGCAGCATCTCTTCCTCTTCAGGGCTCAGATACCCTGGCGGCAGCACCAGCGAACCGAGCAGAAATCCGGCGCCCATGCCCATCAAAATCGTACCGACCCGTCCGCCAAAGGAGGTTTGATTGACGGTCAATACCTGCCCGCGATGCCAGAGGGTGCGGCCATACCCCTGCTCACGCGCATAAATGACCAGTCCCTGATTGAACGTGCGTTTGAGGACTCCATCGCCGAGCAGTTCATCAATCCCGGCAAACCCCTGGTTGTCGCGCCACTCGACCCGACCATCCGGCAGGCGACGGCGCCACTCCTGCCGTCCGTCGCTGAAGACGCGACGAACGCTGCCATCGGCGAGCAGTTCGTCCTGATATGTGATCACGTTTGGTTGCTGTTGCACAGGCGCTTCTCCTCCTCACTCGGGCCAGCTCATATAACCGGTGGTGCGCCATCGGCGCAGACTGGAGAACCAGGACTCGCGGCGTGGCGCCGGTCGCACGACGCGATGGAGCGTGCGCAGCAGCGTCACCGGGCGCAGCGCCGCAACTTCGGCGCGATAACCGGCGCGCAGCCAGGCGCATTCGATCAGGTTCAGCGATGTGGGAAGATGTTCTGGAGGTTCAGAGCGGCGGATGGCAAACAGGTGGCGACGCAGTGCGTGCATCGGCGTCAACCCTAACGCCCTCACCCGGAAGCCGTGCGGCAGATCAAGCAGCGTTGCGGCATCGGCGGCAAAGCGTAATCCCTCCGGGCTGGCGTCGTGCAGCAACAGGATACGCGGGGCGGAAGTGCGCATGAGTATGGCGACCAGTGCATCCGGCAGCGGCGACGCTTCTTCCAGCGCCAGGATCGCACACGACATTTCCATGTGCAGAAAGTTGGCGCGTAGCATCCGCGCAATCGCCGCATCCTGACAGATAAGCGCATATGCCAACCCGTAGTCGTAGAGGTCTGGCTCGCGATCATCGAGCGCCAGATAGGGCGGTACGTCGTCAGGAAGAAATCCTCGCGGATTGCCGTGACGCGCGCGATACGCTGCGAGCGCGTCGTCGAACGCTGCTTCTGTCAGCGGCGGCGTGAGTGTGAAGGGAAGCCGCCGCACCAGCGGTGGAACGCTCATCAACAGCGATGCGCTCATTGCCCCGATCCAGAGCGGATGCGGACGCCGCAACGCAAGGGTCAGCGATGAGCCGACGGCAGCGACTGCCTGGCTGGCAGCGGCGAATACCCGCGATTGCGGCAACAGGGTGCGACAGACTTCGTAGTAGAGCTGGCGGCGGGTATAGCGCATCCCGCCCATCCCCGCGTGCGCAATACTGTGCTCCAGCGCAGCATCGAGATTGCTATGGCGTATTCGCGTGCCGAATAACATCACGCCACTCCTTATCGCTGGGGCCAGGTCATGAATCCGACGGCGCGCGCCTCTGCCTGCGCTTGCGCCTCCGGGTCAATGGCTCGTGCGGGTGCGCGTCGTGCAGCGGCAACCGGCGGCGGCGCCAGCCGCTCCATTGCTCTGGTCACAACATTGACCAACCGGGCTGGCGGGATGAAGAGCGCCGAGGTCACAAAACCCTGGCGCAGCCACTCGAGTTCTTCCTTCTCCAGACTCAGCCCGCCTGGCATGTGCGCCCGGCGGTCGAGGAGATCGAGCAGTTCTTTCGGCGGCTGCTCGCGCTTCCATGGCAAACGCTGCTGCTTCACATGGCGTGGGCGCAATCCCAGGTCGATCACGCGATGATTCGGCGCCAGTCCCCATTTGCCCGGCAGCAGCGCGGGCAGCAGACACCCGGCAACGCTGGCATCGTGGATCAGCAGCAGCGGCAGGCGCGGATTCTGGCGCAACAGCACAATGACAGCCTCATCGGCTGTGGAGCGCGGTCCGTCGGTGGAGAGGAGCGCCAGACCCAGGCGCTCCGGCGCGCCATTCGCCCGCAGGCAGTCGAGCACATCGGCGA
>DAOTWI010000750.1:0-5848 GCA_034436075.1 Roseiflexus sp. | reverse complement strand
CTGGCGCTCACCCTGCCGGGGCGCGAGTCGGTGACGGCGGTGGCGGCAGCGGCTGAGGCTTAGGATCAGTACCTTCCAAATAACGCACACAAAGGCGCAAAGGCACAAAGAGGCACTCTGTTATGATAACTTGCCATCTTATGGACATTGACAGGTGAGGCTGCGCGCTATTCGCAGCAGAAATGGGAACGTCCGCCTTCGTGCCTCTTCGTGCTCTTTGTAGATATTGATACAGGCAGGGTTGTGCGCGCCTTGGGCAGCCACCGCTGGACATCGTCCGCCTTCGTGTCTCTTTGTGTCCTTCGTGGACGGATCACCCCTCAGGAAGTCGGACTCTCCTTTTTGAGCGCACCCTGATGAATAATCGGCGCGTGCCCTGCCGCAACGCGCTGGAGGCTTTCTTCCGGCGCGCACCCTTCCAGCCGCAGGTAGGCGTACTTGAAGAGGTCGCGCGCTGTGGCGACTGCTGGCGCTGCCAGAATGATACCGAACAGCCCGAACAAGGTGCCCATCACGATCATCGCCACCGTCAGCACCGCTGGATGAACGCCGACACTCTCGCCGATGATGCGCGGCACCAGCAGACTGTTCTCGAGTTGCTGGACGGCAATATACAGCAGAAGAACGGCAATGCCCGCCGTTGGCGAGATGCCAAATCCCAGAATCACCCCCGGAATGGCGCCGATCGTCGGACCGAGCACCGGAATGAACTCGGTGACGCCAGCGATCAATGCCAGCACCAGCACGTAATCGCCAAGCGGGAAACCGAGCATCTCCAGCCCCACCAGACCCATGCCGACCGCCAGACCGACCGCAACGCACAGAATGATCTGCCCGCGAATGTACCCGCCCAGCACCCGATTGAAAATATCCCACACATTCCAGAAATCAGCGCGAGCGCGCGGATGCACCAGCCGATTGAAGAAAACCCGTCCCTGATGCTTGTCGTACAGCACGTAGAACAGCCAGATCGGCAGCGAAATGAAGCCCAGAATGAACGTAACGGTATTGAGCAGCTGGATCAGCTGATTGAGAAGAAACGTGCCGCCGCGTTGCAGATAGGTGTCAACGTTGCTTTGCAACGAACTCAAGAGGTTTGCCAGGCTGGCTTCGATTGGTTGCTGCAACGACGGCGGCACCTGATCGCGATACTGTCGAATCATGGAGTCGACGAACTGTTGCACTTCGCTGAATGAAGGCAACTGGCGGATCAACCGCTCAACCTGTTCGACGAGCGGCGGAATAATCAGCGCAAAGGTCGCCGCGATCCCCAGAAAACCGAGCACATAGACGGCAAGAATCGCCAGCCAGCGCGGCATCCAGCGGTTGAAGAAATCCACCGCCGGCGCCATCAGGTATGCCAGCACCAGACCAATGACGAACGGGATCAGCACCGGGCGCGTCGTCCACAGCATCCAGCCAATGCCGTAGAGCGCCAGCGCCACCAGCGACCAGCGCGCAATCAGGCGCCAGACGGACATCCGCGGTATCCCCTGGGCGGCTGGTGCGGCTGATGCTGGCGCGGTCGCGCTGTGATCCGCCTCGCCTGCATCGCCGTCGGGCGTCTGGACATTAATGCGGGTCGGCGTCTCTATCGTCTCTTCTTCCTGCGGCTCGACTGTTTTCATGGCATATCACATCGCAACAATCACCACGGCGCTGTCATACGTTACAATGGAGAGAACGCAGTGTCAAGGCGTTTTGATACGGAGAAGCGCGATGATTCGTCTCATTCTCGACACCGACATCGGCACTGATGTCGATGATTGTCTGGCGCTGGCGCTCATTCTGACATCGCCAGCATTTCACCTCGAAGGTGTGACGTGCGTGTACGGCGATGTGTTGCTCCGCAGCCGCATGGTGCGGAAACTGCTGAACCTGCGCGGACGCACAACCATCCCTGTGTTTGCTGGCGCATCGCAACCGCTCCTGGGGCTGATCCCGGTCTACTGGGCGGGACACGAAGGAATCGGGCTGCTCGATGAAGCCGATCATGCGCTTGCGCCAGAAGCCGACCACGCCGTCGATTATCTGGTGCGCACCGTGATGAACAATCCGGGAGCGATTCACCTGGCCGCCATCGGTCCCCTGACGAATGTTGCGCTGGCGCTGAAACGCGAGCCGCGCATAGCGCAGGCGCTTGCCGGTCTGACGATCATGGGGGGCGCATGCCGGGGATATGAGTCGTTGCACATCAATTACGTCGAACACAACATCCGCTGCGACCCGGAAGCGGCGCACATCGTCTTCAGTTCTGGCGCGCCAATCACGCTCATTCCGCTCGACGCAACGCTGCAAACCCGCATCCGCCCGGCGGATGTCGAACGCATTCGGGCAGCCGGCACGCCATTCCACGCTGCGGTCGCCGATCAGGTCGCGCTGTACCCGCCGTTCCGTTCGCAGGGTTTCACGTACCTGCACGACCCGCTGGCAGTGGCGACGATCCTGGCGCCTGATCTGGTTTCCTGGCGCACGCTGCATGTCGATGTCGAAACTGGCGGACGTCTGGCCGCTGGCATGACGCTCATGCGCGAACCGTCCGATGCTGCGCCCGCCAATGCCCGCGTTGCCCTGAGCGTCGATGCAGTGCGCTTCGAGGAATGGCTTCTCACACGAGTCGCATCTGACACGACGCTCAGCGTCGGCTGAGCCTGTCGAAGCCGACGCTGAGCCTGTCGAAGCCGACGCTGAGCATAGGAATACAAACTACTCTCGTTCTGCAGGGCGTTATTCCTCACGCAGAATGTATCCGACGCCGCGCACGGTGTGGATCAGGCGCGGCTCGCCGCGCGCTTCGAGTTTCTGGCGCAGGTAGCGGACGTAGACTTCAATGATGTTGCTTTCGCCGCCGAAGTTGTAGCCCCATACGCGATCATAGATAACGTCGCGCGTCAGCACCTGTTGCGGGTGGCGCATGAACAATTCGAGCAGATCGTATTCCTTTGCCGTGAGATCTACCCGCCGGTCGCCAATGGCGACTTCGTGCGCGGCAAGATCCATTGTGAGCGGACCGTAGCGCAGCACCGTCGCCGTGTCTTCGCGCTGACGGCGGCGCAACTGGACGCGAATGCGCGCCAGCAGCTCCTCGAAAGCGAACGGTTTGATCAGGTAATCGTCGGCGCCGGCTTCGAGACCGGCGACCCGATCCGGTACCGCATCGCGTGCCGTGAGCATGATGATCGGCACATCCGAGGCGGCGCGGATGCGGCGCGCAACTTCCAGCCCGTCGATGCCTGGCAGCATCAGGTCGAGCACCACCAGGTCAGGCGGGCGTTCCCGCGCAATGTCGAGCGCCTGACGACCATCGACAACGACCTCGACATTGTACCCTTCGAATGTCAGCCCGCGCCGGAGGTATCCGGCAATTTCCGCTTCGTCCTCAACGATTAAAATAGTGCTCATACGGCGCCGCAGAACTCAGTGGCAACCAGATAGCCAGAAACTGTGCGCATTGTAACAAACCGCTTTGCGTGTTGCAAGGGAGCAGGGATGATCAGCAACGAACTCCAGAATCGAGTGGCGCTCATCACCGGCGCATCGCGGGGTATCGGGCAGGCGATTGCACTGGCAATCGCGGCGCGCGGCGGGCGCGTGCTCGTCAACTACCAGCGCAATGCCGCCGCTGCCCAGGAGGTGGTCGCCGCCATCGAGACGATGGGCGGCGAGGCATTTGCATATGCTGCCGATGTTGCCGATGAGCGCGCCGTTCAGGCGATGGTGGAGACCTGCCTTGCGCGGTGGGGACGGCTCGATGCGCTCGTCAACAACGCGGGAATGACCGACGATGCGCCATTTGTGCGCATGCGCCCCGACCAGTGGCGAGCCGTCATTGATGTGCATCTGACCGGCGCCTTCCTCTGTAGTCGCACGGCGCTGGCGCCGATGCGCGCACAGCGGTACGGGCGGATCGTTATGATCGGCTCGCTGGCAGGGCTGGCGGGGAATGTCGGGCAGGCGAACTATGCCGCCGCCAAGTCCGGGCTGGTTGGTCTGGCGCGCGCCCTGGCGCGCGAAACAGCGCGCGACGGGATTACCGTGAATGTGGTTGCGCCAGGATACATCGAAACTGATATGCTCGCCGCGTTACCGGCAGCGCGGCGGCAGTGGGCGCTCGATGCGATTGCGATGGGACGCTTCGGCACGCCGGAAGAAGTCGCAGCAGCCGTCGTCTTCCTCCTCTCGCCATCGGCATCGTATATCACCGGTCAGGTGCTGGCAATCGACGGCGGGTGGGTGATGCCATAGCATCCGTAAGCATGTTGTCATGCACGGATGCGCTTTCTTGCGCTATGCTCTGTGCAGGCATTCGCACGAACACTGAACCACGACGTTGCGCCGTATGACCACCACGTTACGATCCCTGCGCCGCAGCCGCGGACTGACCCTGACCGAACTGGCGATCCTTAGCGGCATCCCGGCGCGCAACCTTGGCGCCATCGAACTCGGCATGCTCTCCCTCGATGGATCAACCCGCACCCACCTTGCCAGCGTTCTGGCTGTCGCGCCGCATACGCTGCCCCACACTTCGCCGTTGATCGCGCCGTCTCCAACCCTGATCGATCTCCAACGGCTGGCAATGCCTGTCGCAATCGCCCTGACGACGACCGCGCTGGCAACATCGCTTCTGTCGCGCGCCGAACTATCGTTCGTATCGCCATCGAGCGCGACGGTTGCATTACCGCCTGGGCCGCAGTCCGTTGCTGTAATGCCAGCCGACCTCCCTCCCGAATCGGCGCTGGTCGGCGGGGCGATCAATGTAACGACGTTCAAAGCGACGCTCATGGACGCTATCGCTTTCACGCCAGCCTCTCAAGGAACACCGAGCGCTTCGTCCATCGAAACAGCGGCAGAAGGAGAGACCCAACCGGTCGAAGCGCCATTCTCAACGACTTCGACTGCACCCGCAACAACGGTCGAATCGAAACGAATCGACCGCACCGCGCCGCGTGGGCGCCCGCTGATGGCACCGGTTGGTCAGATCGTGATCACCCAGGGATATTACGAAGGAACCCATGTGCCAACCGCTGTGTGGGGTGCGCTCGATTTCGCCATCGACGCGGATGGAGACGGCTACGCCGAACCCGGATCGACACGCGGCGCGCCGGTGATCGCAACCCATGACGGGATTGCGCGGGTTTACCCCGGCAGCTGGCCTGGTGGCAATTTCGTGCGCATCGAAAACCGCGAAACCGGCTGGACAACCGCGTATGGGCATTTAGACGCCATCCTGGTCAGCGATGGGCAGGACGTGCCGCGCGGCGCTCAGATTGGCACGGTCGGCAGCACTGGCTACGCCACCGGACCCCACCTGCACTACGAGGTCTGGCGCCAGGGGGTCAATATCGACCCAACACCATTCGTACGTTCGCAATAGCGTTCTTTGATGAATGTGAATAAATCCGGTAAATCTGTGCTGCCAGGGTCGTGCGTTCTCTGGGCTGCGGGCTAATGGTTTTTGAGAAAATAATCCGGTATCGCCTCGTCTAGCCCGTGCAGGCGGGCTTCGCTTCCCGTAGCCCGCGGCTGCGTGCAGGCATGATGTGTCAAGCCACGACGCTGCGGCTGCCAGCGATTGAAATCGCCCCTGAGGGGACTGCGACCGACCATCCGCCTGCGCGGACGGGAATGGCGGCATCCACGCGCGGTGAGTGTGCCGAATCGCGCAGGTGGACGCCCGGCGGAACGCCTGCCCGGCGCCCCTCTGCTTGCGGGGGGTTAACTGGTATCGCCCAATGGAGCCCGCGCAGGCGGGCTTCGCAACTGGAGCCCGCGGCTTACGGAGTTTGAGAACATAATCCGGTATCGCCCAATGGAGCCCGCGCAGGCGGGCTTCGCAGCAGGAGCCCGC
>DAOTWI010000749.1:0-9801 GCA_034436075.1 Roseiflexus sp. | reverse complement strand
CCGCGCCCGTGAGAACGTTGTACATGCGAAGGTGGAAGGTGTGAAGGTGGGAGCGTTACACGTTGAATGCTGAACGTTGAGCGTTCAATGTGGGCAGGTGGAAGATGCGCCGACCCTTGAAGGATCTCCGGGGCAAGAAAGTTGCACAGTGGTTTTCCCTGCGTTCTCTGTGCCTCTGTGGTTCAAAAATGGGTGCAAACGTTGCAGGCGGGAAGGCGGATGGAGGCTTATAGCGCTGCCCTGATCAGGTATTTATGAACACACGCGAAGCGTTCTGGTATGAGTGAATTCCGGCACGCGCATCACTGGCTTCTTCCAATGATATATGCCTGGTTTGCCGCATTCTGGCGCCAGCGCTCCAGTATTCGCCAATCACCTCTCATCACCCGGTTCCCCGTGCCTGTATCCTGGTTCTCTCATCGCAGGCTGCGCATCCCGGCTCTCACTTCTCACTTCTCACTTCTCACTTCTCACTTCTCACTTCTCACTTCTCACTTCTCGGCTCTCATCACCCGCCCCCTTATTCTCATCTCGCTCGCCATCGCGCTCTCAGGAACGCCTGCGCCGCCAGTTGCCGCTCCAGTGCCAACTCCCTTCGTGCGTCCGGCATTTGCGGCGCAGATGGAAACGTTGCGTCCGGTCATTCTCGACGCAGCGACGCGCCACAACGATCCGGCGATTTCAGGAATGGACGATGCGGCGTTCGCGGAGATTATCGCGCTGGCGCTCTACAACGAGCATTTTGGCTGGCTGGAAGAAGCGGTTCCGCCGCTGCGCCCGCTGACGCCGTGGTATCAGGCGGCGCAGATGACGCTCAACGCCTTCGGCGCCAATCTGACCGTCTGGCCCAGCAACATTCGCCCCTCGGTGGCGCTTGAAATGCTGCGCGGCGAACTGCCGGTCAAAGGCTCGCCCGGACATATCGTGATTGACCTGCATATCGAGGGGAGCCGGATCGACCCGATGCGCTATCGCACGCAGGAGGAATTGTACGCTGCCATCAACCGCGAACTGATCCAGCCTGCGCTGGCAGTCGAGTATCTGGCGGCTAACCTGGAGCGCGGCGTGCATCGCGCGCGCCACGAAGGCGTGCCGGTCACCTGGCAGGCGCTCGCCGCCTGGCACAACCAGGGAATCGTTGCACCCGAAGACATTGCCGCCAACCCCACTGCCCGCGATTATGTGCGGCGCGCTGCGGTCTACCGCGACCTGGCGCGCGCCTTTATTGCCGCAGATCCGTCGGCACGGCATACTCGCGCACTGCCCAGTAGATCGCCTTCGGCGTTCCGTCTGCCGCCACAAAGTTCCAGTTATCCTGATAGGTGCGCGCCTGCCACGGGGTGCTGAACTGCCAGAGGCACATCGCTTCGAGCCAGGGCCACGCCAGCGCCATCTGGTACGCGCCAATCGTCCAGCGCACCCGTTGCGCCGGGCGCACTGCCGCCGACCAGCGCGGGTGGTCGTTCCATCCTCCTTCGGTGATGAAGAATGGTTTGTGACCGTCCCCCAGATAGGTCAGCAAGTCGTGGACGAGTTCGATGCGCCGGAAGTTGACCTCCTCCGGCGCCGGCGGTGCGTCGTGCGGTTGCTGCGCGCCATAGTTGTGGACCGCCCAGGCGTCGAACCAGGGCGCGGCGCCAGCGGCGTACAATTCGGTGATGTAGCGCAGATCTCCCATCCGCACCTCGGCGTTATCGCCGAGATCGCTGCCTGGGGAGAGCGCCCCGGCAATGACGACCGCCTCGGGCACGGCGGCTTTGACGCGCGGGTACACCGCCTTGAGCAGTGCGGCATAGCCGGCCGGATCGGGTTTCCGCCGTCCCCACTCGAACGTCAGGTTTGGTTCATTCCAGATGATGATATGCCGCACGCCATCGGCGCGGTACCGTTGAAGGAATGCTGCCGCATATGCAGCGAAATCAGCATAGTGCGTCTCATCGAGGTAGCGGTCGTTCGAGTCGCGCGGACGCGCCCACTGCGGCACAATATCGAGCCGGGCAAGCACCTGCAATCCCTGGCGCACCGCGTGGCGCACCACCATATCGGCGCCGGTCCAGTCGAAGCCAAAGCGCGAGCGCGGCTGCACATACGCCCAGGGAAAGAGATCGACGATCCAGCGCGCGCCCATTTCGCGCACCTGTTCGAGGGTGCGCCGGATGTACCCTTCGTCGCCGATGCCGGTGAGACGGGTGTGAATGCCGATCTTCGGGTTGATCGTGATGACCTGTTGCTGTGGCGGGAGGTGCAGCGACTGCGGCGCGCGCACTGCCCAGAACTCGGCTGCCGCCGCGCCAAGCGCCAGCGGCGCCGCAAGGAGCAACCGGCGATGACGGCGCCAGGATGTGTTGGTCAATGGATGCCCCGTTTCGTGCATGCGACAATCGTCGTGCCTGTACCCCAAAATTGATCTCGCCGTTGCTCAGGCGATGGCTCGCTCTCGGAGGAACAACGGGTGAGGACTCGCTGGCGTCCATGCTTTCCTGACCTTGACAACGATACAGGGATGTCCCTGTTCGTTTCGAGAGTATAAATCATATGGCGTGGGATTTCAATACCCCTATAGAACTTGCGTTTCATGAGCGATCAGGATGATATGCGCCTTCCCTCAGCTTTGTCTTCTCCCTTTCGAGAAATCGGCGTTCACATGTCCTCTTGACAACTCCTCCGTCGCCTGCTATATTGTATACAATCTCCGCTTAACGATTTTTCGATAAAGGTTCGCTGTTTTCTCGCCTCTTCCTAATGAAGAAAAACAGATGCCAGACTCGGCTATTGCTAGTATCTTTGCCATTACTCGCACTCAATGGGTGAATTGTATACAATAGATGAAGCGTCACCTGCCGATCAGGTCTACCAGAGTCTGCGTCGCCTGCTGATCGAAGGCTCCTACCCGCCAGGTTCGCGGTTGGTGGAAGAGCGGTTGGCGCAGGACCTCGGCGTCAGCCGCACACCGGTGCGGCAGGCGCTGGTGCGGGCAGCCGCCGAAGGGCTGGTGCACATCTTTCCCAATCGCGGCGCAGTGGCGCGCAGCTTCACCATCGAGGACCTGATGGAGATATACGACCTGCGCGCCCTGCTCGAAGGGCACGCGGTCTATCTGGCGGCGCAGCGCATCACTGCCGCGCAGATTGCACGCATGGAAGCAGCGGCGGCGGCGTTGGAAGAGTCGCTTAACCGCGCTTTCGAACGTCGTGAAGACGAGGTGCATTTTCTGGTCGAGCAGAATGCCATTTTTCATGGAACCATCGCTGCTGCCAGCAGCAATCAACGGTTGGCGACAATGATCAATCAGATCGTCGCTGTACCGTTGCAGTTTCGCTCATTCTACTGGTACCGCGCCGATGAGCGCCAGATTTCCAATTTCTTTCACCGCAGCATTCTCAATGCGTTGCGCCTGGGCGATGGCGATCGCGCCCGTGCGATGATGCGCGAGCACATTTTCTACGGTCGAGACGTTCTCTTGCAAAGCCAGCGTGCAGACGAGGCCGATGACTCTGCACGCTGCAAGGAGTAAGCTATCGTGACCTCTCAACGTCCGCCGCGACCGCTCGATGATATCCGCGTGCTGGAACTAGGCGCATTTCTGGCTGGGCCATTCTGTGGCCAGTTGCTGGCCGATTTTGGCGCCGAGGTGATTAAGGTCGAGCCGCCTGGCAAGGGCGATCCAATGCGTGAGTGGGGGCGCCATCGCTATCGCGGTCGCGCCCTATGGTGGTCGATACTGGCTCGCAATAAGAAATCGATTACCATCGATCTGCGTACATCCGAGGGTCAGGCGCTGGTGAAGCGGTTGATCCCTCATGTCGATATGGTGCTGGAAAATTTTCGTCCCGGCACACTTGAGGAATGGGGGCTGGGCTGGGAAGAACTCCATGCGCTCAACCCCGGTCTGATCATGATCCGGGTCAGCGGGTTCGGTCAGACTGGACCCTATCGCGATAAGGCCGGTTTTGGCTCGATTGGCGAAGCAATGGGCGGTATTCGCGCCATCACCGGCTTCCCCGACCGCCCACCCACCCGCATTGGTATCAGCATCGGCGATTCGCTTGCCGCTACCTTCGCGGCTCTGGGTGCACTGGTCGCTCTTCACCAGCGCCAACGCAACGGGCAGGGGCAGGTGGTCGACATCGGCATCTACGAGGGTGTGCTGGCGTTGATGGAGAGCATGATACCGGAATATCAGTTGACCGGCTACATCCGCAAACGCACCGGCAATATTCTGCCCAATGTCGCTCCTTCCAACATTTATCCGGCTGCCGACGGCGGCTGGTTGGTGATCGGCGCCAACGCCGACACCATCTTCGCCCGATTGGCGCAGGCGATGGGCCAACCCGAACTGGCCAGCGATCCGCGCTTCGCCACCCATCAGGCGCGCGGTGAACATCAGGCCGAACTCGATGACCTGATCGCGGCGTGGACGATCCACTACACCGCCGATCAGTTGCAGGCCATGATGGACGAGTACGGCGTTCCAGCCGGTCGCATCTACACCGTGCAAGAGATGTTGAGCGATCCGCATTTTATCGCTCGCCAGTCGATCATCGGCGTGCACGATCCGGAATTGGGCGAGATCAAGATGCAAAATGTCGTGCCACACCTCTCGGCAACACCCGGCGGCGTCGATTGGACCGGGCCAGCGCTTGGCCAGCATAACCGCGAAATTTTCGCCGAGTTGCTCGGTCTGAATGAGGAAGAAATGACTGCTCTCAAGACGAAACGGGTGATCTGATGGAAGCCGTGACGATCATTGATGTCGCTCCGCGCGATGGGTTGCAGAATGAGCCTGAAGTGCTGGAGGTCGCTACCCGCGTCGAGCTGATCGAGCGCCTGCTCGCTGCTGGTATGCCGCGCATCGAGATCGGTTCGTTTGTGAACCCACGGCAGGTTCCACAGATGGCTGGCGCTGACACGATCGCTCGCGCACTGGCTGAGCGCGGCCACAATCTGGCTGCCCGCACCGCCGACGACGCCTTCTGTTTCACCGCGCTGGCGCCCAACCAGCGCGGCTACGAATTGGCCGTTGCCGCCAGTTTGCGCCACGTCCGGCTGGTGCTGGCCGCCAGTGATGGTCTTAATCTGGCCAATTTCAAACGTACCACTGCCGCTTCGCTGGATGAGTTCAGCCAACTGGCCCGCTGCATCCAGCGCGATGGTATTGCCTTTGGCGTTGCGATCGGCGCAGCGTTTGGCTGCCCGTTCGATGGCTACATTTCGCCTGAGCAGGTGCTTTCGATTGCCGGGCGCGCCGCCGATCTGGGCGCAAACGAGGTTATTCTGGCTGACACCACCGGGATGGCAGTTCCCACACAGGTGGCGGCGCTGTGCCGGATGGCGTTGCAGCGACTCGAACCCGTAACCATCACTATTCATCTCCACAACACGCGCAATACCGGCTACGCCAACGCCTTCGCCGCGTGGCAGGCCGGCATCCGCTCGTTCGATGCGTCCCTGGGCGGGATCGGCGGCTGTCCCTTCGCCCCTCGCGCCGTGGGCAATATCGCCAGCGAAGATCTGGTTCACATGTTCAATGGGATCGGTGTACCGACCGGCATCGACCTGCCGGCGCTGCTGGACGCATCTGACTGGCTCAGCGCAGCTCTCGACCGCCCCCTGCCGGCGCTGGTCGGCAAGGCCGGGCCAGTGTATGCGCAGGCGGCGACGGTCAGCCATCTGTCATAAATTCATCTGGGAAGCAATCGGTTTCATCAGGAGGAATGAAGACATGAGCTATCGCATCGGAGTCGATGTCGGCGGAACCTTCACCGACCTTATGCTCTTCGATGAGGAGAGCGGGCGCTACTGGCGCCACAAGACCCCATCTACGCCACATGATCCGTCGGAGGCGGTGCTGGCTGGGATCGCCGCGATCTGCCAGCAGGCCGGGATTGAACCATCACAGGTGGCGCAGATTATGCATGGGACGACTGTTGCCACCAACGTTATTCTCGAAGGCAAAGGTGCGCGAGTTGGCCTGATTACCACCGATGGCTTCAAGCAGATTCTGCACCTTGCCCGCTCACAGACACCGGGACCGCTGGCTGGCTGGATGATCATGATTAAGCCGGAACCGCCAGCGACGCTGGCTGACACCCGTGAGGTGCGCGAGCGCATGAGCGCCCGCGGTGAAGTAGTGCGTCCGCTCGACGAGGTGCAGGCCGAAGAAGTGCTTCGTGAGTTGGTCGCCTCAGGGGTCGAGTCGCTGACCATCTCGCTGATCAACTCCTACGCCAACCCCGACCACGAGCGCCGTCTGAAGGCGATTGCCCGGCGTATCGCTCCGCATCTGCCGGTGACCATCTCCTACGATGTGTTGCCGGAGTTCCGCGAGTATGAGCGCACGCTTACCGCGACTATGAACGCTTATGTGAAACCAAAGGTCAAGACCTATGTCCACAACCTGGCTCAGAACCTGCACCAGCGGGGGATGCAGGCCCGGCTCAACATTCTGCGTTCGGACGCGGGCCTGATGACTGCCGAGACCACTGAAGAGAATCCGGTCTATACGCTGCTTTCGGGTCCGTCAGGCGGCGTGGCCGGCGCGCTGCATATCGCCGTTCGCGCTGGCTATCCCAACATCCTGACCTTCGACATGGGCGGCACCTCAACCGACGTTTCGCTCTGTATGGGCGAACCCAATATTGCCCGCGAAACGGTGCTGGGTTACTTCCCGGTCAAGGTGCCATCAGTTGATGTGCGCTCGGTTGGCGCTGGCGGCGGCTCGATCGCCCACGTCCCTGCACTCACCCGCGCCCTCCGCGTTGGTCCTCAGAGTGCTGGTGCGGTCCCCGGACCGGCCTGCTACGGCAAGGGTGGCACTGACCCGACCGTCACCGATGCTAACCTGGTCTGCGGCTACTTGCCCCCTAGCCTCCTTGGCGGTGCGATGCAGCTCGATATTGCCGCTGCCAGAGCGGCAGTGCAGAAGATCGCCGATGCCACCGGTCTCAGCCTGATGGACGCCGCCGAGGGGATTTTGCGCATCGTCAACGAGCATATGTTTGGTGCGTTACGGCTGGTCAGTGTGCAACGCGGCTTCGACCCGCGCCAGTTTGCGCTGATGGCCTTCGGTGGCGCCGGCCCGCTCCATGGCAACGCACTGGCTGAACTGCTTGGTTGCTACCCGGTTATCGTGCCGCCCGCGCCCGGTCTGCTCTGCGCCCTTGGCGACCTCAGCGCCGATTACCGCGACGAATTCGCCCGCACCTACATCCGCACCGTCGATCAGGTCGAACAGGAGGAGATGGTCGGCATGCTGCGCGAACTTGGCCACGAAGCGCGCGCCATGCTGACCGAAGAGGCCATCCCGCCCGCCCGGCAAGAGATCCGCTACTTCGTGGATATGCGCTACTACCGGCAGGGCTACGAAATGCCTATCACGGTCAGCGAAGCCGAGTTCGAGCAAGACCTGACTCCGCTGCTGGTGCAACGCTTCCACGAACTGCATGATCGCACCTACGGCTTCATGCTCGATAGTAATGTCGAGATCGTCAACCTGCGCGCCGTCGGTATCGGGCGGGTGACCAGGGTTGAGTTGCCCGAGGCTGAACCAGGCGATCCCGACGCCAGCAGCGCCTGCACCGGCGACCATCAGATCTACCGCCACGGCGAATGGATCACGGCGAAACTCTACGACCGCGGCAGGCTGCGCCCCGGCATGCAGGTTGAGGGACCAGCGATTATTACCGAAGTCGATAGCACCACCGTGGTCGTGCCTGGTCATACCGCGACCGTCGATCGCTATTTCAACCTTTTGATCAACCGTAGTTAATCTGTTGCAGTGAGGATCCGCAATGGCTGCTCATCTCAAAATAGCCACCATTCCCCAGATCGAGATCGATCCGGTGACGCTCGACATCATCGAGAACGCGCTCAAGAATACGCGCTACGAGATGGATGCCGTACTCTACCGCACGGCAATGAGCCCGGTCATTCGTGAACAGCACGACCAGTTTCCGATGATTACCGACCCGCACGGGCGCATGATCGTCGGCCAGTTTGGTTCATACATCGCCGGTCTACTCGACAACTGGGATCAGACCATCGAACCCGGCGACGTGATCCTGCTATCGGACCCGTACCTCTGTGGCGGTGCAATCAGCCATATCAACGACCTGCTGGTCATGCTGCCGATCTTCTACGGCGAAGGCGATCAGCGTGAACTGATTGGCTGGGCCAGCATGTTTGGCCACGCGCAAGATGTTGGCGGTCCACTGCCTGGTTCGCTGCCAACCAACGCCACCACCATCTTCGGCGAAGGGTTGCGCCTGCCGCCGGTGAAGATCTACGAACGCGGCAGGCTGAACCAGGCTGTGCTTGACATTATGCTCAACAATGTACGCCAGCCTGAGATGAATCGCGCCGACCTGATGGCAATCATCGCCAGTTGCCGCACCGCCGAGAAGCGGGTGATCGAGCTGTGCGATCGCTTCGGCAAGGATGTTTATCTGGCCGCTACACAGGCGCTGCTCCACCGCACCTATCGGGCGATGAAGGAGCTGATTGTACGCAATCTGCCTGAAGAGCCGCAGTCGTTCGAAGACTATGTCGATGACGATGGGCTGGGCAACGGGCCGTTCAAGATGAAGCTGACCATCTGGCGGGAGGGTCACGAAGCCTACTTCGACTGGACGGGCACTGCCCCGCAGGCGATGGGTCCGATCAATTTCTATCTCAACGAGTCGATGTTCAAGATGTTCATCGGCGTCTACCTGATCATGGTCTTCGATCCGCAGATCCTGTTCAACGATGGTTTCTACCCGCTGCTCCACGTCACCATGCCCAAGGGCAGTCTGATCCAGCCCGAGTTCCCGGCGGCGCTTGGCTGTCGCACCCACGCTCTCACCCGCCTTTTCGACGTGCTCGGCGGCGCGCTGGCTAAGCGCGCACCAGAGTTTACTACCGCCGCCGGGTATGGCACCTCGCCCTATCTCCTCTATTCAGGCTACGATAAGGACGGCGAGTTTTTCTACCTGATGGAGATCAACTACGGCGGCATACCCGGTCGACCGATTGGCGATGGGATGGACGGGCATTCGTGGTGGCCGCTCTTCACCAACATCCCCACTGAGTACCTCGAGAGCTACTACCCGATCCGCATCGAGCGCTATACCAGTATTACGGACTCGGGCGGCGCCGGCTTTCACCGCGGCGGCAACGGCATCGAGAAGATCTACACATTCCTCGAGCCAGGTGAGATTTCGATCCACGACGACCGCTGGTTGACGCCGCCGTGGGGCAATGTCGGCGGCAAGCCGGGCAGCCGTTCGAGCAAACTGCTGGTGCGCACTGATGGCAGCCAGCAGGTGTTGCCCAGCAAATGTGATCAGGTCGCAGTCGAGCCGGGTGATCAGTTGATCTACCACACAGCCGGCGGCGGCGGCTGGAAAGATCCGCTCACCCGCCCGCCAGAGGCAGTGCAGCGCGATGTACGCTATGGGCTGGTCAGCCGTGAGAAGGCGCTGAACGACTATGGTGTCGTGTTGACCGGCGATCTGGCAATTGACTATGCCGCTACCGAATCCAGACGGGCTGATCTGGCGACTGCCCGCGGCGAGATTAAGGGTTTCGATTTCGGCCCGCCGCTGGAGGAGCTGCTGTCCAACGCCGAGACTGAAACCGGACTGCCCGCGCCACGCAAGCCGCAACCGGTGCGTTGGGCGATGGCCCGCGCCAACCGCAGCGAGCGCGCAGCGGCGCAATCCGTGCAACAGGCGGCTGTCACCGTCGACTCTGGCAATGCTCGTATGATTGGAACCACCGGTTGACCGTCTTGGGGTCGGCGTGGCTTCGACAGGCGCTGCG
>DAOTWI010000748.1:0-1867 GCA_034436075.1 Roseiflexus sp. | reverse complement strand
AGCAGCGCGCGCGGATCGCCCGCCGGACCCGGCGCATATGCAATGAACCGTCCATTGGGCTGGCGCAGCGCATACGCCAGGCGCCGCCGCGCTGCATTTGACCCCCAATCGGCATGAGCAACCAGAGCAGTTCTCATTGCGCTTGAACCGCCTTAACCGTCATATGGCTTTTTGCCTTCGGCAGAGCGGTGCTTGTCTTCTTTTGTGGTGCGATACGACGGCATTGCCGCCGCATCGCACCACCTTGATCGGGCGCGCCACGCTGTCGCAGGCTCTGGCAAAGCCAGAAAACGCGCCACTGTGTAAGTCCTATCATATGGTTTTTGAGAAAATAATCCGGTATCGCCACACCCAGCCCGCGCAGGCGGGCTTCGCTTTCCGTAGCTCGCGACTTTAGTCGCCGGGCGGGTGGGCGGAGAGCGGAATCATTATTCAAACTCCATACGACAAAGACCGCCGTCGGGCGATGTCAGGGAACAGCAACAGGCGCGGCAGTCAGCACCCAATCGCGGTAGAAATCAGCGAGATCGCACGCGCAGGCGCGCTCCGCAACGGCGCGCACGTCGTCGCTCGATGCGATACGGTAGCGAAAGGCGGCATAGTAATCGCGCAGAAAGCGATCAAACGCCGGTTCACCAATACGGGTGCGCAGCGCCTGGAAGAAGAGCGCCCCTTTTGAATACGCAATAGCGGTATAGTTGCCGCGCAACGCCGACACGTGACGCTTCAAGGGGGCGTCGCGTCCTGCCTGCCGCGTGCGCAGGTAGGTTGAGCGGAACCCGTCGAGTTCGCGTTCCGCCGCCATCGCGCCACGGGTTTCTTCCTGATAGACGACCTGCGAAAACGATGTCAACCCTTCGTCGAGCCATGCTTCGTTCTGCACATCGTTGCCCACCAGACTGTACCACCACTGATGCGCCACTTCGTGCACCACGATGATCTCCAAACCCTCGCGCTCGCCAGCGTACAGGCGCCGGTCGATCATGATCAGACCGGGATACTCGACGCCGAGGAATTTGCGCGCATCGATCTGCACAATGTCGAGTTCAGCCAGCGGGTAGGATCCAAACCGGCGGTTGAACGCACGCAATGCGTTGGCGGCGGCATCGAGCGCCGTGCGCCCGCCTTCGGCGTTCTCGGGGCGAAAATACGACGTAATGCGGGTGCCATCGACTTCGGCGGAGATCGAAGGAAAGCGAGTGAGCACAATCGTGAAATCGCGCTGCGGACCGCTGACGAAGCGCGTTGTTCGAGCAGCGCCGTCGGTCTGGCTTTCGATGGCCGTCCCAGTGGTCACAGCCGTCCAGGCGGCGGGGACAGTCAGCGTCACATCGTACAGCGCCGTTTCGCTGGTGACAAGGTCGCCGCGGAAGAGGGGCGTCGCCAGTTGCCAGGCGCCATTGACCCGCCGCGCCGCCATTGGCAGCGCCGACGCCAGCGCCAGCACGCCGCGTTCACGGTTGAAGGCGGCATAATAGCGTTGACTGGCATCGAGCGGCGCGGCGGCGCTGAAATCGAGCGTCACATCAGCGGAAGCGCCGGATGGAAGAGGTGCAGGAAAGTCGAGCCGCAGCAGAAACCGGTTCGACTCATACCGCACCCGCACTGCCACATCATCGACAGTCGCGCTGCGAATATCGAGCCGCCCGCCAAACTCCGGCATATTGGGGAAAAGGTAGAAATAGATGCGGTCGAGCGGATCGGCAGCGCGATTGGTATATTCCAGCCGCACCCTGCCCGCAATGGTGCGCTGATCGGGATCGACAACGGCGCTGACGGTGTAGCGATCCCATTGTTCCGCAGCGTCGAGATCGGCGCTGAAGGCTGGCAGCAGCGCCGGCGCCTGGCGCTGAACATCGAGCGGCGG
>DAOTWI010000747.1:0-6896 GCA_034436075.1 Roseiflexus sp. | reverse complement strand
CCCACGGGCGCCGGGCGCGCCAGCGGCGCGCCCCTACCTGTCGCCGTCCCACGGGCGCTATGAAGACCTTTGAGGTCGGGCGACGCATCCCCAGGGAAAGAGCGCCATCCCGCTGGCGACGATCACCGCCATAGCCGGGGGCGCGGCGAAGACCTCAAAGGTCGGACACATTTTCACCTGCAACCCTGCTCGCCTCGCGCCTCGCGCCTCACGCCTCGCATATAATACACCCTGGTCAAAGTATGTGAGCGGGGAGACAGATCAATGACCGCTATAATACTCGACGGGCGCGCGCTCGCGAAAACGCTGCGCGAGGAGTTGCGCGCCGATATTCAGGCGTTCGTGCAGACGACAGGCGTCGCGCCGTCGCTCGCCGTCGTCAAGATTGCGGGTGATCCGGCGTCTGAACGCTATACGCGCACAATCCGCAAGGGGTGCGAGGAGATTGGCATTGTCTTCTACGATCACACCCTGCCGGCTGATACCACGCAGACAGCCCTCGAAGAAACGCTGCATGCGCTCAGTTTCGACCGCGCGGTGCATGGCATTCTGCTACACCTGCCGTTGCCGCCGGGGTTCGATGCCAACCGCGCTATTGCGCAGATTGACCCGCGCAAGGATGTCGATGGCGTCCATCCGTACAATGCCGGTCTGCTCGCCATGGGGCAACCGGGAATGGTCCCCAATACCCCGGCTGGCGGCATGGAGCTGTTGCTGCGCAACAATATTGCGATCAAAGGGCGACGCGCCACCGTCGTCGGGCGCAGCGTCGTGGTCGGCAAGCCGATGGCGCTGTTGCTGCTCCAGGAACACGCGACTGTCACTATCGCCCATTCACGCACCGAAGATCTGGCAGCCGTTGTGCGCGAAGCCGACATCGTCGTGGCGGCGACCGGGAAACCGGGATTGATTACCGGCGATATGGTCAAACCCGGCGCGGTCGTCGTCGATTTTGGCGTCAATGTCCTTGAGGATGGGCGCATGGTTGGCGACGTGGATTTTGCTGGCGTCGCTGAGGTCGCGTCCGCCATCACGCCGGTTCCTGGCGGCACAGGACCGGTGACCAACGTCATGCTGCTGCGGAATGTCCTGCGTGCGGCACGGGTGCAGGGGGTGGGAGCGCCGAGAACTGAGAACCAAGAACCGAGAACCAGGAACAGGTCAGAGGTGAAGGAGTAGGGGGTGGGGAGCAGGCAGTCAGCAGTGGGGGTTCACCTTTGTGCCTTCCACCTTTCACCTTCGCACGTTCAACCTGCCACCTGCCCCTGCCCCGCCCCGCGCGCCGCTGCTCTCCACCAAGGTCACGAACGGCACGAAGAGGCACGGCAACCTTCCACCTTCCACCTTCGCACCTTCTTCGCACCTTCCACCTTCGCACCTTCGCACCTGCCACACCTGTCGCCTGCCACCGTCCCACGGGCGCCCCTGCTATCCACTAAGATCACGAACGGCACGAAGGGGCAATGCATCCTTCCGACCTTCCACCTTCAACCTGCCACCGGTCGCCGTCCCACGTGCAACGTGTAACGTGCAACATTCAACGACCACCTTCAACCTGCAACTTTCGCACCTTTCACCTGCCACCATCCCACGGGCGCCGGGCGCCCTCCCACGTGCAACGTGTAACGTGCAACATTCAACGACCACCTTCAACCTGCAACCTTGGCGCCCTCTCACCTCCTCCAGCCGTTGCAGTGCAACGGCTCTCCGCGCAACCTGCAACCTTCCCGCCTTCAACTCCTCGTGCCTCTCGTCTCTTGCCTCGCTCCCGTCAGGAATCTGCATCGCGTATGCTATAATGTACATGGTGACGATGCCGGGTTGTGTAATGGCAGCACAGCGGACTTTGGATCCGTTTGTCCAGGTTCGAATCCTGGCCCGGCAGCCATGGTTGTGCGGACGAGCGCAGGGGATCACGGGGCATGCCGCTCTGGTGATCCCCTTCTTCACGACAGTGCGATTGGGCGTTGTTGTTCTTGCTGCCGGTGAAGGCACCCGTATGCGGTCGGCGCTGCCGAAGGTGTTGCATCCGCTCTGCGGACGACCGCTGCTCGGGCATATCCTGGCGGCGGTAGATGCCCTGCAACCGGTCATCAGCACGATCGTGCTCGCTTCTGATGCGCTCGACACGGTACGCACGCGCTTTGGCGAAACGTATCGGTACGTTGTTCAGTCTGAACGGCTGGGCACCGGGCACGCAACCTTGCAGGCGCGCTCGATCATGCACAAAGCCTGCGACGAGGCGCTGGTGCTGGTCGGCGATGCGCCACTGATCCGCAGCGCCACCCTGCAACGCCTCATAGCGTTGCGCCGCGAACGCAACGCCCTGGTCGCACTCTTGAGCTTCACAGCAGACCCGCCAACTGGCTATGGGCGGATCATCCGCGACGCCGGGGGGAACGTGACGGCGATTGTCGAAGAGCGCGATGCCACTGATGCCCAGCGTGCCGTTACTGAAGTCAACAGCGGCATTCTCTGCTTCGACGCCGCCTGGATGTGGCCCGCGCTCGACCGCATACAGCGCAGTCCCGTGAAAGGCGAATATTACCTGACCGACCTGGTGGCTCTGGCAATCGCCGACCGCGGCGCTGGCGCGGTGCAGGCGCTCCTCGCCGCCGACCCGGCAGAGGCGTTTGGCGTCAACGACCGCGTGCAACTGGCACAGGCGGAACGTATTCTGCGCACGCGCCTACTCGATGCACTTATGCGCAATGGCGTGACAGTTGCCGATCCTGCTGCGACGTATGTGGATGTCGATGTGATCGTTGGTCAGGATACGACGCTGCTGCCAGGAACGATGCTGCGCGGTTCGACCCGCGTCGGCGCTCGCTGCACCATCGGACCGCATACGTCACTGGTTGATACCATCGTTGCTGATAACGCCCATGTGCGCTATACGCTCGCCGAAGGCGTTGTGATACCGGCGCATGCCGTCATTGGTCCATTCGCCTATCTGCGCGGCGTGCAGCATGCGAATGACGGAGTCTATCAGGCATAACGTCTATGGAAGGTCGTCTTCAAATCTTTAGCGGCAACGCCAACCGTCCCCTGGCGCAAGAGATTGCCTCGCACCTGAATATCAATCTCGGTCGCGCGATGGTCGGCACGTTCAAAAACGGCGAGACGCGCGTCAAGGTCGAGGAAAATGTGCGCGGCTCCGATGTGTTCGTGGTGCAGCCGACGTGCACGCCGGTCAATCATAACCTGATGGAGTTGCTGTTGCTGATCGACGCGCTGCGACGCGCATCAGCGGCGCGGGTTACGGCGGTTATTCCCTACTACGGCTACGCCAAGCAGGAGAAGAAAACCACCGGTCGCGAACCGATCTCGGCAAAACTGGTCGCCAATCTGATCCGCACTGCCGGCGCCGACCGGGTGTTGACGATGGATCTGCACGCCCCGGCGATCGAGGGGTTCTTCGATATTCCGGTCGATCACCTGCAGGCGGGACCCATTCTCGCTGAACATATTCGCGATATGAACCTGCCGCGGGTGGTGATCGTTTCGCCCGACGCTGGCGGTGTGGGGCGCGCCAACAGTTTCCGCGAGCGCCTTGGCGTCGGGTTGGCGATCATTGCCAAGCAACGTCCGCAACCCGATGTTGCCGAAATGCTCGATATGGTCGGCGATGTCGAAGGGAAGACGGCCGTGATTGTCGATGACATGATCTCAACCGGGGGTACGCTGGCGGAAGCGGCTCGCGTCCTGCGCGAACGCGGCGCGGTGGCGGTGTATGCCTGCGCGACTCACGGCATCTTTGCTGGCGATGCCACCGAGATCATCGCGCAATCGGCGCTGGTCGAAACGATTGTCACCAATACCATCCCACTCCCCGAAGGTTGCCGCAAAGCGCGTATTCGCGCCATCAGCGTGGCGCCGCTGTTTGCGGAAGCCATTATGCGCATTCACAAAGATCTTTCGTTGAGCGCACTCTTTTCGTGAACGTCCTGCGACCGCGCGGGTGAGGATAGCACGTTGGACGTTGAAACTGGCCTGGTTCTGGCAGGCATCACGCTCTGTCTCTTCGTCCTGGCATTCACATCGGCAGTCGATGCTGCAATGACGGCGATTGGACGCCATCGCCTCGGATTGCTGCACGAGACGGATGCGCGGCGCGCACAGGTGATCGACCGCCTGCTCGCCGAGCCGTACCGCTTCAAGGCGACGATCCTGCTGCTCAATAGCACTGCAACCATCACCGCTACGGCGCTGACGCTGCGCCTGTTCGACGCTCAGACATGGCGGTGGCGCATTGCTGCGCTTGCCGGGTTGCTCCTCGTCATGCTGGTCTTCTCTGAAGCATTGCCGAAGGCGTTCGCCATTCGCAACCCCTCTGCAACTGCGCGCGCGCTTGCGGGTCCAATGGCGCTGATTGCGCGCCTCCTGGCGCCATTCGTCTGGGTGATCGGATTGATCACCAGTCCGTTCATGCGTGTCGCCAGCGGTCAGACCCCTGCGGCAATGCCGCTGGTGACCGAAGAGGAACTCCGCATGCTGGTGAATGTCGGTGAAGAAGAAGGGCTGATCGAACCGGGAGAACGCGAGATGATCGAAGGGATCTTCTCCTTCGGCGACACGACCGTGCGTGAGGTGATGATCCCGCGGGTGGATATTGTGGCGCTCGAGGAAACCGCGTCGATCGATGAGGCGCTGAACACCATTATCACCACCGGTCATTCGCGCATTCCGGTGTACCGTGAGACGGTCGACTACATCGTGGGTATTCTCTATGCGAAGGATTTGTTGCTCTGGTTGCGCTCCGGGCAACGCGACGCATCAATTGGATCGCTGCTCCGCACCGCTCATTTTGTTCCCGACACCATGAAAGTTGATGCCCTGTTGAAAGACCTTCAGGCGCGCAAAGTCCATCTGGCGATCGTCGTCGATGAGTATGGCGGCACCGCCGGCCTCATTACCATCGAGGATGTCATTGAGGAAATCGTCGGTGAGATTCAGGATGAGTACGATGTGGACGAGCAGCCGATCAGGGAACTCGGTCCGGGAGATATGGAGGTGGATGCGCGTGTGCCAATCGATGATATCAACGATCTGACCGGGCTGCGCCTGGTGTCAGAGGAGTCGGATCGTATCGGGGGCATCGTGTTTGAGCGCCTTGGCAGAGTGCCGAAGGTCGGGGATACAGTGCAGATTGCCGATGGCGTGACGGTTGCCGTGCTCTCAATGGACGGTCTGCGCTTGCGAAAGTTGCGCTTGCAGTACCGTTCGCCGCAGGAGGACGAGGTTCCCGCATCGCGCGGCGAGGATCGGAACAATGAATGAACTGACGACTGAACTGACGGAACTCCTTGCCGCCGCCGCTGCTGCGCGCGAACGCGCCTACTGCCCCTACTCGCGGTTTGCCGTCGGCGCAGCGGTGCGCACCGCTGCTGGCGCATTGTTCTCTGGCTGCAACATCGAAAATGCCGCCTATCCCTCAACGATCTGCGCTGAACGGGTGGCGTTGTTCAGCGCCTACGCGGCTGGCGAGCGCGCGGTCGTCGCGCTAGCGGTCATTGCCGACACGCCGGAGCCGGTCAGTCCATGCGGCGGATGCCGGCAGGTCATGTTCGAACTGGCGCCGCGTGCTGTTGTCCTTCTGGCGAATCTCCAGGGAGCATGGCGCATTACCTCGGTCGAGGAACTCCTTCCCGCCGGATTTGCGCTTATCAACCGCTCAGGCGGGCTCTAATTGCTCTCTGATTCGGGTCTATCAGCGGCGTGCGCCCTGAATCTGTCGAAGGGCGCAGACGACGCCGTGCGCCGGATGTGGACGCTCCACGCTACTGCAACCCGGTCACCAGCCCGGCATACTTCTCCGCCAGCACACGCGCCTGCTCATCGCTGCTGCCTTCAGCAATCACGTGGAAGAACGGTCCGTCGGGATCAGGCAGGATCAACACCCATTCGTCGCCAAGATCGATCTTCACACCATCGACCTGATCGAGCTTGCGGTCCTGATACTGCTGGTTCAGAATGCGCATGACCTTGCCCTTGAACTCCCAGCGGCAGGGAACGCGCGCCTGGCTCATGAAATAGTGCGGCAGATCGCGCACAATCTCGGACAGGCGCATCTGCCGGAGCGCCAGCAACTCGACAATTTTCACAATCGCGAACATGCCGTCGGCAATGGGATAAAACGAGGGAAAAATCACGCTGCCGACGCCATCGCCCAACAGCAACATCTCGCGATTGGCTGCCGCTGTGCGCATGAGCGCGCCAAGAGTGGCGCGGGTGCGAACGATCCGTCCGCCATATTGGGCAGCAATCATCTCGAATGCGCGCGGCGCCGTCACCGGCACGGCAACCGTTCCACCACCATTGACCGCCATCGCCAGCGCGGTGATGGCTGCGAGCGCCTGCATCCCTGGCAGTCGTTTTCCAGTATCGTCAACCAGGAAGATTTTCTCGCCCCCTGGATCGAGCCGCGCCCCTAGCGATGCCTCGAGGACCGGCGCGATCCGCGCCAGGCGCTCCATGCCCGCCTCGAACTGTTGCGGCGTCTGAAACAGGAGTTGCGCGTCGAGATTGGCATTCAGTTCGACCGCGTCGATATGCAGCCGCCGCAGAATGGGCGGGAGGAAGTTCGACGTATTGGCGTTGGCGTAGTCGATCACCACCTGAAAATTGCGCGCAATGCTGGCAAGGGCGTCAGGTCGCAGCGCGCCGAGGAACATATCGGTGTAGATCTGATTGATATGCTCCACTTCATTGATGCGTCCAATCTCGTCAAGATAGACCCGCCGGTAATCTTCACGGAAGAAGACCCCCTCGATTTTACGCTCGGTGGCGGTATCGATGTCAAGCCCGTCGGCATCGAAGAACTTGATATCCACCACACGGCTATCGAGCGGTGACAGGCGCACATGGATGCCGCCAGCGGCATTGATTGCGCGGGT
>DAOTWI010000746.1:0-6643 GCA_034436075.1 Roseiflexus sp. | reverse complement strand
TCACGGCGGCGACGATGCCGGGCGCGCCGCAGGTGCGGGAGCGTGTCTGGTACAACCCGGACATGGACAGCGCCGTGTTCATGGTGCCGGGATTGATCGGGCTGGTGCTCCAGTTTCAGGCGACGCTCCTGACCGCCTCGGCAGTCGTGCGCGAACGCGAGCGCGGCACAATCGAACAGTTGATCGTCACCCCGATTCGCCCCTACGAACTGATGGTGGGAAAAATCCTGCCCTACGCCGTCGTGGAACTGCTGGTCGTCGGTGAGGTGCTGCTGGTGGGGACGCTCTGGTTCGGCGTCCCCATTCGCGGCAGCCTGATCTTGTTGGTTGCGATTGCGTGTCTGTTCCTGGTTTCGACGCTGGCGCTCGGACTGCTGATCTCGACGATTGCGCGGACGCAGTTCGAGGCGTTCCAGTTGTCGTTCCTGACCCTCCTGCCCTCCGTGTTCATCTCCGGCTTCATCTACCCAATTGACGCAATGCCTGTTGCGCTGCAACTGATCAGCAAGGTCATTCCGCTGACCTATTTTCTCGTGGTTGTGCGCGGCATCATCATCAAAGGGGTCGGCGTCGAGGCGCTGCTGCCGCAAATTGCGGCGCTGGCGGCATTCGGCGCCGCGCTGCTGACCATCGCCTCGCTGCGCTTCAGGAAGCGGTTGGATTGAGCGATCAATCAGTCCAACGGCAGCACCCACGATTGCTGTTTCGGGAAGAGAACATTCAGCAACATCGCCGGTTCGTCGTCCGCCCACACATCGTCGTGCCAGGCGCGCAGCTCGTCGAGGCTGCGCCGCCCAAACAGCAGTTGCAGGAAGACGAGCGGCGGGAAACCTGCGCCTGACTCATCGCCGTAGATTGGCGCCTGCCACGGTTCGATGAAGGCGATCCGTCCCTGCTCGAAGACGAGGCGCAGCCCGCCTTTGTAGAAGTCGATCTTCAGTTCGCCGGTGTACCCCGCCAGGAATGACCCTGCCAGACGGCGTTCGAGAACTGCGCGAATGTGGCGCAGGAAGAGCGGCGCATCCGGGACGCGCACGTACCAGCCATAGGGCGGCTCACTGTGGGCGATCAGGTCGTGCCCAAGCGTGTCATACACCGGGTGAGACGCGCCGAGAACGAAGACCAGCGCGCGCGGTTCGCCCTCCTTCGGGGGAATCACCGGGATTGCCGGCGCAATCGCGCGCAGCGCACGCAGCACCGGCGGCACAACGGCGGTTAACGGTATGCCTGGCTCGACCATCATCCCCAGCACCCGCACCTTCTCAGGACTCCAGCGCACCCGTCCGGTCAACACATACCCGACGGTCAGACCGTCGGCGCGGATGATCATCCGCGTGTTCCACCCTTCGCCCGCCTCTGCCGTTTGCCCGGTCAACGTCCAGCGCCAGTGGTCGTGGTCGAACGGCGCCGATACCAGGATGGGCGACCCGCCGGCGGGACGGGAACGCTCGCGTTCGTAGAGCATCCGAATCTGCGGCAGATCGTCGAGCGTGGCGTCGCGCAGCGTGAACGGTTCCGCCTGTCCCTCCTTGGCATTGGGGATTGCAGCGAACATCACCGTGCGCGAGCCGCCAAGATCGACAGCGAACTCATAGCCGAACTGGCGGTAGAAATAGGGAATGCCGGTGATGCATTGCGCCAGATCGCCCTGCTTGGCGCTGCGCGCGTGCAGCAGGTTGAACGTCGCCCGCACCAGACCGCGGTTGCGGTACTCCTCGTGCGCAGCGACCGGCTCGGCGCGGCTGAGGGTGAACGGGAGTCCAGCATACTCCCAGCGCTGCCGCATCACCGCCGTCGCCGCAACGACCATGCCGCTCCGCGTATCCTCGACCAGTGCCACGTCGTTCGGACCGATCAACGGGTGCTGGCCGCTCATCTGATGGCGGGTGTAGGCGATCATCCGATCGTTTGGCGGATCATCCGCAGTTCTGCGGAATACATGACCGAACAATTCGGCGATACGCGCCTGATCCGCCGCGGTTGACCAGCGCGCGATCAGACCGTTGCCGAGGTCTTTGATGATTGTAGACATGGAGTCTCCTTATTTTCTTCTGGTCGCTCGCCCGCCCGGCGATTGATATCCGCCCGGCGGCTGAAGCCGCGGGCTACGGGAAGCGAAGCCCGCCTTCGCGGGCTAGACCTGGCGATACCGAATTATTTTCTCAAAAACCATAAGTCGCGGGCTCCTGCTGCGAAGCCCGCCTTCGCGGGCTAGACCTGGCGATACCGGATTATTTTCTCAAACGTCATAAGTCGCGGGTTACGGGAAGCGAAGCCCGCCTTCGCGGGCTCAACCTGGCGATCCCCAGGTTCGGGCGTCCACACCCGCCTGCGCCATTGAAAGGGCAGGGCCCTGTGCCTGCCCACGGTGGGGCGCCCACCAGGGGGCCCCTACCCCCATTCGCGCGGGCGCCCTCAGGGGGGCGCCCCTACCCGTTTCGCTTCAACCTGCCCGTCGCTTTGGCGTAGCGCTCGGCGCGCATGAACGCCATCAGGCCGGTTGGGATCGTCAGCAGCCCGGTGAGGAGCAGCGGCAGGATGCGCCCTGACCAGAGCGCCTCGATGTTGGCGCCTTCGAGCAGTGCCGCGCGAATCCCGTCGAGCATGTAGGTTGCCGGTGAAATGTACGCCAGTGGCTGCAACCATTCCGGCAGGACGCTGATCGGATAGTAGACGCCGCTGACGAGCAGCACCATTGCTTTGATGATGTTTGTCATCTGCAACCCCTTCTCCGGCGACAGGAGCGGCAGAATGGCGGCGAACATGCCCAGCCCGATGAAACTCGTGCTGCCGGCGATCAGGACGACCAGCATCGCGCCGAAGTCGGCGCGGGTCAGATCGATGCGGAAGAAGGCCGCCACGACCGCCAGAATGATCGCGGTGTGAAGCACCGCAAACAGGACAGCGAACGCCGCCTGACCGAACAGGTGCGTCAGGCGCGAGATCGGCGCCATGAAGGTGTACTCGATCGTTCCTTCCCAGCGTTCCCACTGGATCGACTCGCTGATCAGGTCGAACACCACCGACAGATAGTGCCACACCAGGGTTCCGACGAGCAGGAACAGAATGAAGGTGTTCACCTGCTCCGGCGCAATGGCGACCCCCGTGATCTCGCCCGATGCCCGCCCGATGAATGTGATCGACAGGGCGTTGACAATCGAGTATGCCAGCCAGACCAGTTCCCACGCCCAGTAGCGTTTGATCAGGTTGGCGTTCCGTTCGATAAAGGCGTATGCGCCGCGCAGTTCGCGCCCCAGTGCGCCGCCGCGGCGCTCCGAAAATGTCGTCATAGGTGTCAACTCGCTATCTGCTGAACCAGATGAGTCAGGTTCGATGGACCGAACTCATCACGCGTAATTTCCATCAAGATGTCGTCGTAGCGCGCGCCGTCGAAGGGGGTGCCGCCGCGCAGCCGGCCCGCTTCACGAAACCCGGCTCTGAGGTACGCCTGATACGCGCGCCGGTTGTAGTCTAAAACCCACAGGTTGACCGCGTAGAGGTTCAGGAAAGCGAAGCCGTAGGCGCACATCAACCGGACCGCCTCGCTGCCATACCCTTTGCCCCAGGCTTCTTTGTCGCCGATGGCGATGCCCAGTGTGGCGCGCTGGCGGCGCTGGTCGATGTTCGTCAGGCTGACCGTGCCGATCAATCGTTGCCTGTCGCGCACGATAATCGCAAATGTTTTGGAGTCGCGGTCGCGCACGGTGCGCTCGTACCACTCCTCCTCCTGTTCCTGCGTATACGCCATCCCCGGCTGCCCCAGGTAGGCAGTCAGTTCCAGGTCGCTGAACCAGCGCGCGAAGAGCGGCAGGTCGCTGCGTTGCAGCACGCTCAGAAAGATTCGATTCCCTGGCACGACTTCGGGTCGCCAGGCGCCGGCGGTCTGGTTGGTTTCCATGGCGTCCTCCTGATCCATCATTCTCCTTCAAACAGGCGCACATAACTGTCGTAGCGCTCCGGGGTGATCTCGCCGCGCGCCAGCGCCGCGCGCACGGCGCAGTCCGGTTCGTGGATGTGGGTGCATCCGGCGAAGTAGCATTCCCCCAGATACGGGCGAAACTCGCGGAAGCAGCGCGCCAGTTCGTCCTTCGGGAAGCGCCACAGCCCCAGTTCGCGGATGCCCGGCGTATCCGCCAGATACCCGCCGCCCGGCAGGTCGAGCGGGATCAGTTCGGCGACGCGCGTTGTGTGCCGCCCCTTGTTCAGCGCCGTACTGATTGCGCCAACCTGCAACCCCAACCCCGGTTGCACGGCGTTGAACAGGCTACTCTTCCCGACCCCCGACCGTCCGGTGACGACGCTGATACGCCCCGCCAGTCGCTCGCGCAACGTGTCGATCCCAAAGCCGGTCGCTGCGCTGGTGTAGAGCACCGGGTACTCCAGTCGCTCATACGGCGCGAACATGCGATGGGCTTCCGCTTCGCCCACAAGATCGACCTTGTTCGCGACGATCACCGCGTCCAGCTCGCTCGTTTCGGTCAGCACCAGGTAGCGGTCGAGCATGCGCGGCGAGAACTCCGGGCTGGCGCAGGAAAAGACGAGCAACGCCTGATCGATGTTCGCCGCCAGCACGTCCTCCTTCCAGACCCCCTTCGAGGCGGGGGCGCGGCGCGCCAGTTTCGTGCGGCGCGGCAGCACCGCCTCGATAACGCCGTGCCCTGCCATCATCGGCGTGACCTCGACGAGATCGCCGATGACGGCGAGGTCGGTGGATTGCCGCTCCTTCTTCAGGCGACCGCGCAGCGTACAGACCAGGATGCCCTGATCGGTCTCGACGCGGAAGAAGCCGCTCTGCGCGCGCAGCACCCGACCGGTCAATCGCCCGGTTTCCGGTTGATCGCCGTGCGCCTGGTCGCGCGCAGTCGCTGTCGCCTGTCGCTTAGTTCCCATTGCCACTCTCGAAATCGCCCGACGGCTCGAAATCATCGTCGAGGCTCTTGCCGGTCAACGCCATGAAGACGTCCTCCATCGTTGTGGCGCCATTTTTGCCGATGCGCGCGCCGATGGCGTCCTTCAAGCCCTGCGGCGTATCGAGCGCCACAATCCGCCCGTTGTCGATAATTGCAATCCGGTCGCACAGCCGGTCGGCTTCGTCCATGTCGTGCGTGGTGAGGAACACGGTGGTATCGTGTTCCTCGCGCATGCGCAGGATGAAGCGCTGCACATCGTGCTTCGAACGCGGGTCAAGCCCGGTGGTCGGCTCGTCGAGCAGCAGCAGCACCGGCGAGGTGAGCAGACCGCGCGCAATCGCGACCTTCTGCTGCATCCCGCGCGACATGTGTTCGAGCGGCTCGTAAAGGCGCTTCTCGCTCAAACCGAGGCTGCGCAGAATCTCGACCGAGCGCCGGCGCGCATAGGCGCCGGGCAGGTCGTAGAGGCGCGCCGCGTACATCAGATTCTCCAGCGCCGAGAGTTTCTTGAAGAACGACGCCTCGACGCTGACCCGATTGATCAGGCGGCGCACGGTGCGTTCCTCGCGCTGCACATCGTACCCGAAGACGCGGATGTCGCCGCCGTCGGGAACGAGCAGCGTCGAGACCAGCCGGATGAGGGTTGACTTGCCGGACCCATTCGCGCCGAGCAGACCGAAAATCTCGCCGCGCCGCACTGTCAGCGAAATATGATCCACCGCCACCGTCATCTCCGGCGGTGTGCGCGCGCCGCGCTTCCAGAACGGCTGCGCCTGCGTCGTTTCGCGCCCGAAGCGCTTCAATGCGTCGCGCACCTCGAGCGCGACATCGGTATGCGCAGCCATGCGCTGAATCTCCGGCGACGATAATGTTTGCCCTGCTACCACGGTTGTGCTCCTGATTTATTCTTCGCCTGTCGTAATGCGCACTTCCAGAAAGCGCGCTCCCAGCGTCGTAAAAGCGTACTCGATCAAACGATCGAACAGGCTTCCCTGATGTTCCACGTCCTCGGGCGCGACCTCCACCTGGACGCTCTGCCGGTCGGTATCCGACGGCGGCGACAGCAGGCGGATGATCGTCCCGTCTCGTTCCTGGATCAACACCGCTTTTCTCCCTTCCTCAACGACCGTCTCTCTGGTATAGCACACAGGTTCGACATGTACGGTCACTTTTGGTCTTCGGCGCTGCTGAATGGAACCGGCGGCGGGTCGCGGGCGCAAAAAGACCGCGGGTTCCACCGGGACGCCCGCGGCCTGATTGCAAGAATCAAAGAGCCGTGGACGTCGTTCGTCTGTCGCCCACGGCCCGGTTGCTCACATTGTATGGCGTTTCAACGCTTGAGCCTCCGGAAAGTGGGCGCATGGCGACCATCAGCAGCGTACTGCGGAAAACCGCGTACTCGATCGCTCATGGTGAGCATGTGAATGCTGAGTGTCATCGTCATGATCGCCTTTCTTCCGGTCATGTCTGCGTGGGCAGGTTCGCCCACGGAGGAGAGCATAGCACGAAGCGGCAGGGTTGTCAAGCGTGAGATTTGGGTTGTGATGGCGAACGGATTGGCGCGGATCGGGACGGATGCCCACGGCTTCCCGTCAACAACGATCCGTACCCAGTCGTCCCTGGCAAGCGCCACGCGCGGGCGTGATGGGGTTTGATTAAATATTCCGCTATCCGCCTTGTAGCCCGGCGACTGAAGTCGCGGGCTACGGGAAGCGAAGCCCGCCTGCGCGGGC
>DAOTWI010000745.1:0-4949 GCA_034436075.1 Roseiflexus sp. | reverse complement strand
GGCTGCTGCTGGTGCTGCTGGCGCTCACCGAGGGGCAGGTGTGGGGCTTCGGCGACTGGCGCACGCTCACGGCGCTGGGCAGCGGCAGCGCGCTGCTACTCGGCTTTGTGTGGTGGGAATACCGCACCGCAGCGCCGATGATCGACCTGCGCCTGTTCCGCACGCCTTCCTTCAGTTTCAGCCTGATGGCTGCGTTCCTGATCTTCCTGGCGGGCGCGTTCAATTTCCTCCTGATCCCCTACTACCTTCAGAAGGCGCTCGGCTACTCGCCGCAAACGACGGGCTTGACCCTGATCGCCTCGCCGCTCGTGCTCTCGCTTGTGTCGCCGATCAGCGGGCGACTGTCGGACCGCTTCGGCGCGCGCTGGCTGGGGATCATCGGGCTGACGTTGACGACTGCCGCGCTGCTGAGCATGGCGACGCTGACCACCGAGAGCACGCAGATGGACGTGGTGCTGCGCCTGATGCTGATCGGCGCAGGATTCGGGCTGTTCCAGTCGCCGAACAACAGCCTGATCATGGGGAGCGTACCGCGCGCAAACCTGGGAGTCGCCGGAAGCCTGCTGGCAGTGATGCGCACCCTGGGGCAGACGACCGGCGTCGCCATTGCCGGCGCAATCTGGGCGACGCGCGTGGTTGCGGCTGCCGGGCAGCAGTACGAACCGGTGACCGCTGCGCCGCCATTTGCGCTGGTGGCTGGCATGCACGACGCCATGCTGGTTGCGGCGTTCCTGTCCGCCATTGCAATTGTGCCGACCCTGGTGCGCGGGCAGCCGTCGGGTGAGGAGCAGCGCGAAGCGGTGCAGCAGGCGAAGGCAGGGGGGTGAGGTGCGTTCAGGGGAGCGTTTTTCAGGCGTGATGGGTTTCCACTGGCGCGCACAAAGGCGCGAAGGCGCAGAAATGCCGCAATCGATTGTGCGTACTGTCGTCAGGCGGCTCTCTCATCAAAAAACTTTTGATAGGTGACGCCATCCAGTTCTTCCTCATAATACCGGGGCATGATATACGCCTCCTGATAACCGATTGCCTCATACAAACGCCGACCACGATCATTCGTGACCGGAGTGTCAACATAGATGCCGCGTGCACGTCGTGCGCACGCATACTCTTCTGCTCGCGCCACTAATGCAGAGGCAACGCCGCGCCGGTGAAACGCCGCATCAACAGCCAGACCTTGAATCTGTGCAAGGCGATTCCACGCATGATACTCAATAAAAATGAAACCAACAGCGAATCCTTGCAGATCAGCTATAAAGACGGCCGCACTGTCGTTCCGGGAAAAGTGCTCAGCGGCTTGCTCAAATGCAAGGACATAGTGTTCATCCCAGCCGTTGCTCTTCAGGATGCGCCGGATATGAACATAGTCATCCGGTTGATACGGCCGGATCTGGAGTTGTAAGGCTTTTTGCAAGGGTCAGCCTCCTGGAGCGGGCTACCGACCAGGCTCACCGGTTGCAAGGGAGCGCAACAGAATTGCCGTCTGGTAAATCGCCTTGTTAAGGCGCGTTGTGCAGTCCGAGGAAGCGCACGCCGTTAAAGTGGATCAAGTGAGAAGGCTCATCAGCCAACCATACTTCGGTTTCCCATGCGATTTCACCAAGATAGCGTCTCATGATAGCGCGATTCGGGAATGCGGTCACATAGACAAGCCCGGCGGTCGCTCCGGCAAACAGCCCGGCAAGCTCGGCTTGCCGCTTCCCATCGACCGGCCCGTGACTGGTGACGGACTCCACCAGCAACAGCCAGTTTTTCTCGGGGTAGTGCAGCACCACATCAGGCATCTTGCCGTGTGAATTGACATTGACGCCCAGACTGGACAGCAAGTTCGCGTCGAAGTAGCCCCACTTGTCGCCCGTGTCGCCAGCATAAACCAGTACGCTATTCGGCGCAAAGCGCGGTGCAAAGTCCTCGATGATAGACCTGATCAGTTCGCTATGCTTGCCAGGGCTGAGGGTAATTTGTCGACCTGGTGCAATCTTGACTGGGATGCGGTTCTGCTTGCGCGCCTTGGCATAACGGGCAATCAGCGTACCTCGCTCGGACAGATAGGCAGTGAGTTTGTCGTGCCATTCCGGCGTGCCAAAGGTGCGCAGTAACGCCAAAGTGGTCGGTTCGATCTGATAGCACCACTTTGGGCTATTGGTAGACCGATTTGGCTGATCTGGGTTTGCAACTGCAATCCCAGCATCGCAAAAATAGTGTATGGTGTATTTGCGGACTGACTCGCGAGTGTTCGCTGCGTACTTTTTGCCATAGTGATCCTGCGCCCACTTCATGAGTGGAGTAATCCCCATAAGCGGGGCTTCTGCATCAGTCCATGCCTTTCCCGGCGTGAGGTTCAGCAGAGCAAGCAGGCACAGGACGGAACGCTCGTTCTGCTGCGATGGGGGTAACCCCAAGGAAATGATGATTTGCTTTGCAGACTCGATGTAGTCATTCGGATTCTGCATCTTCATCCGGTCAGGGTTCCTAGCTTGGCGTCAATCTGTTCTTGCGTAAGCGTTCCTTGCTGTATAGCCCACTTACCAAGTTCCATCAGGGTGTCACGGCTTGGGTACTTCATCAGCTTGAGATCGGTTGCATTGACCTGCGTATGACCGTTGAAGCGCCGGAAATGCTCATCGACTGCGGTCGTATTCAGGAATACGGCAAGCCCACGAGCCAGCGCCTCGGGCAAGCCGCGTTTGTTTTCATGAAACAGGTTGAGATGGTTCTCGAAGCCCAACACCGGATGATCACCAAAGACAGCGGGATCAACGATGCCTGCCACCACGCGGCGCTTTTCCTCCTTCGATGAGAAGCGTCGCACCACGCAATAAAACCCGTTCGGGTAAAGCCACTTTTCCGTCTCGTCGTTGCGCATAATCGCGTTGGGTTTTTTCAAGCCCGCCAAGGGCCAGACGGCGCCGGTCGTGCTCAGATGACAGGGGTAGATCAGGGGCACAGCCCCCGGCTCGGGCATGTCGCGCAGGTGCGCTTTCAGCCGAAAATCAACGACCGGACCGGTCGATACCTGCACGCCAATGTCAGCCAACGAGTAGCGCACGGTAGGCGATAGCTCAATGGCGCTTTTCTCGGTTGTAGTGGGCACATGAATGAACCGCTCCGGGTCATCCGGGAATACGATCCGATCAAACGGATGTTCGTGGATGGTCAGGTCAGAAAAGACGTCGTCGGTTGAGGTGGAAATCGTGACCAATCCCTGCTGGCCACCGCACTCTAAGCGAATAATAATGTTTTCCTGCAGCACGTCATCATCCCTGAACGCCTTGTTGCGAGACTCGAACAAGTGGATATGGCGGATCGCCGCCCGATCAAGGATGAACTCACGAAACGGACGGTAATACGGACCGTTGCAAAAGCTGCGAGGGATGATAGCGACGATCTGCCCGCCCGGCGCGGCCTGGGCGACGGCCAGCGCAACGAAGGCGCTATACAGGTTCACCGTCTCGATGCCGACACGGCGCAGGGCCAACCGATGCACGGAATTGCTGTTAATTTTCTTATAGGGCGGATTGAGGATTGCATGTGAATAGCGCTCTTGAGGAGGCGAAAAAAGGCTGCCCATTAACGATTCGACTGAAGCAAGAATAAAATCTTCTTGACGTATATTGGCTATGAAGTCGCCCATATGCTTGTATTTATCTAAATTGGACACCAAATGGTTTATCAAGGCCGAGTCAATCTCAAAGGCATCAACAGTAACGCTTCTGAAGCAGAATCCACCACTTCTCCATCTTTCCAGAAAAGCAACTGACAAAGAGCCTATCCCCGCACCAGCATCGAGCAGCCGACAGTCCCCCGTCCCGTAAGGGAAAAGGCTTGCCATAAATGCAGCCGTCCTTTCGGGCGTAAGAAACTGACCAAACTGCGATTTTCTGGTCGCTTCGATACTCTTTGACAGGATCAATCGCTTCTGTTCAACCGCTGAAATCAATACTGCGTTTCCTTCTTTTGCGTCCAACATAATATGAAGCAGACTGAACTATATCCGTCTATTCCTGCCTGAACCACATGAGACGGATAACCGTCCGCCTATTCCCGCCTGTGCCATGCGAGAGGGATAGCCTTCGCCCCTGGAACAAGTATGCGACGATTGCCCGCGTGCGTTGCGCGGCGCCGCGTTGTGAAGAGTATAGATCGCTCCACAGTCGATGTAAAGAGTTTCCCATATATGTCCACCTCTGATCGACTGCCAGACCTGCGCGATCAGGGATGCAGCATGCTCTGTTGCAAGCACTATGCCATTCGCCCCAATTCTGCAAGCTGCCGGATCGCAAACGCCGTCAATCGCTGATAAAGACAGTGTTCCGGCGACGTCGCTTGGAGTTGATAATACGCACTGGTAAGTCGCCAATACAAGCCATCGACGCCAAGCGCTCCAGCTGCCATGAGTTGGCTGCGTCGCGTTTCTGGATCGTTCGATGGAATGCCGTCGGGAAAGGCGGTGAGCGCTTCTTCAAACAGCGCCGCCAGGCGCGTTGCGCCCACGGTTTTGATGGCATGAAGGGCTTCGCGCCAGGTGTCCCCACGTTCCAGGAACCACTTCTCAAACCCGCCGTTCGAGACATCCAGTGCGAAACAGTACGCGGTGATTGTGATCCGCTCGGCGTCGTTCAGGCACGACCACGGGTGCGGTCCTCCCGGCATCGTCCAATCCCGGCTGCCTGAGGATTCAATCTTTTTGTTGATCAGGGCAAGGTATTCGTCGAGTTTTCGCTCGTCGAGATCATGCACAGGAGTCTCCGGATGAAGTTCAGCGGCGCTCCGTCCCACGGCGTTGTCGCGTTGACCAGGGCGTCAGATCGCGTCCGACGCCTGGCAGGCTCATCACCTTTGCGTCTGCTCGCCCGGCGGCTGATGGTCTGTGAATAATTATTCCGCTATCCGCCTTGTAGCCCGGCGACTAAAGTCGCGGGCTACGGGAAGCGAAGCCCGCCTGCGCGGGC
>DAOTWI010000744.1:0-2658 GCA_034436075.1 Roseiflexus sp. | reverse complement strand
AGCGCGGGCGTACACCGCTGCCGACGGCGCCGCTCTGCCGCTGCGGGCGCGGGATGAGGGATGGGAAGTGACGATTCCGCAGGTGATGCATGGCGCGATTGCGGTGTTCGAGGTTGCATAATTACGCATCCTCAAACACCCAATTCTGCTGGCGCGCAATCTCGCGCAGCGCACGCGACAGCGCCTCGAGTTGCTTGAGCAGCAACCCAATCTTCATCGGTGCATGCTGATCCTGGCGCACCCACTTGACGAGATCGCCTTCGGCGTGCGCCCGAAACAGCCGGTCAGTCTCATCGATCATCTGGTCGAGCGAGCGGATGCGGAAGACGCGCGCCTTGTTCTTGGGCTGATTTTCGATAGTTTCGTCGGCAATGTCGGGGAACGCGGGATCGTCGTCCACGGTTTCGTCATCCCACAACCCGGCGTCACTCTCATCGCCGGACGGATCGCCGAGCGCGGCGCCTTTGAGGAGCGGACCAGCGGATGGGGCGGGGGCGCTGCTCGCGTTGCGCGGCATAGTCGCTGCCAGATCAACGCCCTGTTGCAGCGCGTGGAGCGCATCATCGAGCGAGAGACCGGGGTTGGCGGCGAAGAAACTCGCCAGGCGGCTGATCTCGGCAGCCGACATGCCCTCTTCGACGGCGGCGCGCGCCAGTTCGATCTGCGTGCGCTCGTTCGAGACGCGCCGCAGGTGCTGCGCCTGGGTGACGTTCAGTTCGCCTTTGCGCAGATACTCCTGGATTTCGAGCGGCAGGTCGAGCAACCCCAGGTAGCGTCGCACCGTGCGCGGCGACAGCCCGACAAGGCGCGCTGTCGCCTCATCGAGCGCGCCTTCCTCGTTGATGCTGCGCTCCAGCGCAATCTGCTCGCGCAATTTCTGGAAGGCGCGCGCCTGTTCGAGATCATTCAGGTCGCGCCGTTGCAGATTTTCGGTCAACTGGCGCAACAACACCCGAGGATCGTCCGGGTCGAGCAGCACGCACGGCACCCGTTCAAGCCCCAGTTTGAGCGCCGCCAGCCGCCGGCGGTTGCCGTACACCACGCGGTAGCGCCCGCGCCCGATGTCGAGGACGCCGAGGGGTTGAAGCAACCCATACTCGGCGATCGTCGCCGCCAGCCCATCGATCTCGCCGGGGTCTTCGCGGACGCCCTGCGGATCCGGTTCGAGCGCCCGCGGATCAATCCAGAGAAGCTGCATATACCCTCCATACAAGCGGCTTCTACCGCGCTCACCGTGCGTGAACCTTGCACAAGCCGTCGCACGCTTGGCGCGGGCTGAGCCTGCCGAAGCCCACGCGCGCCATCAGGAGCGAGCATGTGGAGCATACTGTGGATCGAATGCTTTTCAATCTCGCACAAAGGCGCAAAGGCGCGAAGATATTGCACATGATGTCGTTCAGAAGACTATTTCATCTGCGCCATGCTCGGTGCACGCAGCGCTGACGCGCCTGGCAATGACGGCAGAGCACAGTACAGATGTTCGGGACGGAGTATACCAGATGTTGGGTATGGCGGCAAGCGCGGGGCATCTGACGGGTGCAGTCGTATATTGGCGCCAGGAGGACACGGATTTCCGCAGATCGAAACGGATGTACCAGATCGACGGGCTTCCATCACGAGCAGATCCGTGCGGATCCGTCGCATCCGCGTGAGTCCGTGTCCCCATCACGATAAATCACGCTCACGCCTCGTGCTATAATCGCAACCGCGCGCCTTTGCACAACGTCATGTTCTGTGACGCGAGCATGCCGTCAGGATTCTTGCATCACGAATGATCAACGTTGGTGCAGCGATATGGAGGCTTCCAATGACCACACGACAGGCGCTGGCGCAGGAGATCGCCGATGCGCAGCGAACGATCAGCGCGCTGACCGAAGAAATCACCGCTACCCGCAGTTATATCAGCACCAATGAACAGGTTCTCCAGAGCCAGCCGCAGTCGTTGCGCGCGATTACCGAGGAAGGGTTGGCGAAGGCGCGCGCGAGCCTGGCGCGCAAAGAAGCCGAACTGCAAATCGCCCAGCAGACCCTCGCAAACGCGCAGCGCACGCTGGCGAAGGTCGAAGAGATTGAGCGCAAGCAGGGGGAGATCCGCAAACTCGAACAGGACCTGGCGACAATCAATGCGCTGCTCGAACGCGCCCGCAGTGAACTTTCCCGCCTCGAAAGCGATCTGCTCGCCATGACCGGTCCAGTCGCGGTTCCGGCGTTTGCTCTGGTGCTGAACGATGGACGATCCATCGCGCTGCCGACCGATCGCTCCGAGATGCTGATCGGGTGCCAGGACGCAGCCGACAATATCTTTCCCGATGTTGATCTGGCGCCCTTCGATGCGCGCACCACAGGCGTCAGCCGGCGCCACGCGATCCTGCGCTATGCCGGCGGTCAATGGACGATCACCGACCTTGGCAGCGCCAATGGAACCTTTGTAAACGATAAGGCGCTGGCGCCGCATACGCCAACGGTTTTGCCCGAAGGTTCAGTTGTTCGCCTTGGCGCTTTTGTGGTAACCTTTCGCTCGATGGCGCCGAATAAAACGGTACGGCTGTAATGGCTGCGCTTCCGCTCTCTGCCCTGGTTGGTCTGGAACTGGCGCAGCAGGCGTTGCTCCTGCTGGCGGTCGAGCCGCGCCTGCGCGGGATCGCTGTCGGCGCGCCG
>DAOTWI010000743.1:0-7166 GCA_034436075.1 Roseiflexus sp. | reverse complement strand
CCGCTCGACCGGCTCAGCCACCGCCAACCGCTCGACCGGCTCAGCCACCGCCAACCGCTCGACCGGCGGCCTGTGTCCAGGTTCAGGTTGATCGCTCTATCAAAGCCTATCCGCATAACCCGGCAGCAATGCCGCCAACCAGTCCACAGGCGACATCGTCATGCCCGGACTGACAGGCTTCGCCGATATCTATTGGGTGGAAGTGAGCGCAAGGACGCCCCTATTAAAGCGCCTTTACGCGGGTTTGTCACCCCGTAAACCCCGTATTGCAGATGACAATTCTGTCATTCGTCAGTGCGGGCTCACGGGGCGCCAGGGGACCGGGTTGCTGTCGAGTTCGCCGGGGGCGCTGCCGCGCACAGAACGCGGCATGGACGTCATCGGGCGTTGCGATGTGATCGCTGCCATCGTCGCATGTCGGTTGACTCCCTGGAAGGTGTGTGATGGATCTTCGCCAGGATGTCCGGGTTGAATGGTCAGACGGTATTCTGGCGCGGCGGGTGGATGAACATTCAGAAATGCATCCGGCTGACTCGTGCCGTCGGGTCGCGCGTTCTTTCGGCTGCGGGCTAATGGGGATTACGAATGACGTTAAACCCGTGCTGCCCGGTCGCGCGTTCTTTGGGTTGCGGGCTAAAGCCCTCGCTCAGTACGTGGAAGCCCCGAAGGGGCTTGCATGATCGTAGCCAGGTCGAATGGGGATGAGGATCAATACCTTCAAATAAGGGCGACGAGCCATCATCAACGAAGCTGAAGCGTGGAGTCTTCGTGCCTTTGTGCCTTTGTGCGCGCTTATTCGAAGAGTATTCGGATCAGGACATAAATCCAGTAAACCTGTGCCGCCAGGTTAGACGTCCTCTGAGCTGCGGGCTAAAGCCCTCGCTCAGGACGCAGAAGCCCCAGAGGGGCTTGCACGATCTCAGCCAGGGCTTCAGCTCGCAGCGCCGCGCGAATACCGGACTTAAGCCGGGCAGTGTGGCTGTCGGTCGGCGTTGGTGCGTTCCTTGGCGAAAGCGTGTCAGCGCCCTTCGTGTGATCAGCCCGGCGGTTCAGCCCTTCGACCCTTCGACAAGCCCAGGGTTCAGGGCTTCGCGTCGGGCGCAGGTGAGACAGCGTAGATGTGTTGCGTGTCAAACAGCGTGACGATCACGCAGCACGCGGCCCGCTCCGAAAGGCGTTCGATGAAATCGACCAGTGTGCAAACAGGTGATACTGACGCCTTCCGCAGTCCGCTCGTCATGGAGCCAAACTGTAGCCAAACCGGTGGAAACGGGCGGATTTGGGCGGAGGCTGTGGAATCGCAGACCGCATCAGGACGCGGTAAAATGACGCTGTGGATCCATATGGACACCCCTCGACCGGATTCCTAAACCGCGTGTCAGCCGTTCGAGCTGGCTCGGGGGCGCCAGGGTTCAGGTCTTCAGCAAGCCAAACGCGAGATCGCCCGATCTCGCGTTTGGTCGTTCATGGCGCCAATGTTGTAGCCAAAGTCGCCGCGTCCGTCGCTGTTCGCCGGTTCTGACCATGATGGCGCTGGCAATGAACACACCGGAGGTTCTGCACTGCCCGTCGCACGCTCAGCCAGCGCCGCAGGGGAGCCTGGGCGTCCTGATGTCTCACGTTGATCGACGCGCGAGCATATGCTCGATGATCAGGAGCGACTGGCGGAGATGGCGGGTCGGGAAGCGTTCGTAGCCAAGACGAATGTGACGCTGGAGTTGCTCGAGATGCTGCCGCGAAACCAGGATTTTCTTATCGGGAACGGGGGGGACTCCAGAACTCGCCGGATGACCGATGGGTGGAGCAGCGGAGATCGAGTGAGCGGACTGCGGATTCATACGGGACGTTCTCCTTTGGTTCCACACAGAGCGCCCAGGGATGCCTCGGGTCTGACGGGCATGCACCGCACCATTGAGGCGATCACGGCGTCTGCGCTCAGGCGATGGCGTGGCCTTCAGGCGCACACACTACGATGGCTAGTATAAAATTAACCGCTCATTAATCAAAGAGTGCTTTGTGTCCCGCCTCCGATTGCCAGGGAGGAGGATTGCAGAGTAGTACCAGAGTCACAGCGCGGCGCGAAGTTTGTTGCGAGGTGCGCGGCAAGAGACGAGAGGCGAGAGATAAGCGACACGGGCGCGCCACAGGGTTGCAAGCGAGGGGGCGCCGGACGTGACCGTCACCAACGAGCGGTGCGCAACCTGTGGGCATCTCCACTGCCCCACCGCATAGGCGCGCCACAGGGTTACAAGCGAGGAGACAATCACGCATGGGGTTGATGACCCCTGACCCCCGCTCAACCCTGCACAATCAGTGGTATCATGGCGCTTCTGACACCCTTACGGTCAATCCTCAAACCAATGGAAAGGCATTCATTCCATGTCGAAGAAAGTTCGCGTCGCAATCATCGGCGTCGGCAACTGCGCCTCGTCGCTGGTGCAGGGGATCGAGTACTATCGCAACGCCAGACCCGACGAGTTCGTTCCGGGTCTGATGCACGTCAACCTCGGCGGCTACCATATCGGCGATATCGAGTTTTCCGCAGCGTTCGACATCGCTGATACGAAGGTCGGCAAAGACCTTTCGGAGGCGATCTTCGCATCGCCGAACAATACCTACCGCTTCGCGCATGTGCCGCACCTTGGCGTGCCGGTGCATCGCGGGATGACCCACGACGGCCTGGGGAAGTTTCTGAGCCAGAAGGTGCGTAAGGCGCCGGGTTCAACCGATGACATCGTCGGTATTCTGCGCTCTACCCGCACGGATGTGGTCGTATCGTATCTGCCGGTCGGCAGCGAAATGGCGACGAAATGGTATGTGGAACAGATTCTGGAAGCCGGGTGCGGCTTCGTCAACTGCGTGCCGGTGTTCATCGCCAGTCAGGCGTACTGGCGCAAACGCTTCGAAGAACGCGGGTTGCCGATGATCGGCGACGATATCAAGAGTCAGGTTGGCGCCACCATTACCCACCGGGTGCTGACGGCGCTGTTCCGCGATCGCGGCGTGCGCCTTGACCGCACCTATCAGTTGAATTTCGGCGGCAATACCGATTTCTACAATATGCTCGAACGTGAGCGCCTGGAAAGCAAGAAGATCAGCAAAACCAACGCCGTCACCAGCCAACTCGACTACGACCTGCCCGACGACGCGGTGCATGTCGGTCCGAGCGATTATGTGCCCTGGTTGGAGGATCGCAAGTGGTGCTACATTCGCATGGAAGGTACCACATTTGGGAATGTGCCGATCAATCTCGAACTGAAACTGGAGGTCTGGGACTCGCCCAATTCGGCTGGCGTCGTGATCGACGCGGTGCGCTGCATCAAACTGGCGCTCGACCGCAAGATCGCTGGCGCGCTGGCAGGTCCGAGCGCCTATTTTATGAAGACGCCGCCGCAGCAGATGACCGATAATGAGGCGCGGCGGATGACAGAGGAGTTTATTGCCGGGTAATGTGCAAATGTACGCTTGACAATTGTCATGCGAAAGCGTAAGATAAGATCGCAGTAGAGCGCCGGATAGCGTCCATGATCTGTCAATGGAAATGTCATGTCGCGCGATGGCGCTCAGTCTGGCTGGCGTTTTCTCAGAGAGAACCAGAGAAGGAGGCGCCGTGTTTGCGATTGTCAGGAAACGTCGGGCGCTCCGCCTTCTGGCGGCGCTTCTGATCATCGCGTCGTTGTGGATCGGCGCCCTGCCGCACCCTGCATCCGCTCAGAGCGATCTGCGCTATTTCGCAGAAACGGGGCATTTCCTGCGCGGCGCCTTCCGCGCCTACTGGGAGCGCAATGGTGGCGTGGCCATCTTTGGCTTCCCGATCACCGAGGAGTACCGCCGATCTGATGGACGGATCGTCCAGTGGTTCCAGCGCGCCCGCTTCGAACTGGCGCAGGCGAACCCGCCGGTGGTGCAACTCGGAAATCTGGGGCGCGAGTTCACCGGTGATCGCATCTTCCCGCAGGCGCCGCCGCAACCAAGCACCGCGCGCATCCGCTACTTCTCCGAAACCAACCATACGCTGCGCGGTCTCTTCAAGGAAACCTGGGAACGGCGCGGCGGTCTTGCGATTTTTGGCTATCCGATCAGTGAGGAGATTTACGAAAATATCAACGGTCAGTGGACGCTGGTGCAGTATTTCGAGCGCCATCGCTTTGAATTGCGCCTCTATCCAAGCCGCGTCGAGTTCGGTCTGCTCGGCGAGGCGCTCGCGCCAGCTCAACTACGCGCTCCCTGGCCCCCCAATATCGCGCCCGACCAGCCGTTGAATGAGGACGGCACGCCGCTTCCGCCTCCTTTCCGACCGGGGTTGTTTGCGAATGCGCGTGTTATCGCCGAGGCGGACCAGACCTTCCGCATCGAAGGGGAGGGGTACCGTCCCGGCGAACGGGTGCGCTTCCTGCTCTCTTCGCCAGAGTGCGAGTGCCGCCCGATAACCCTCGACGCTCAACCGCTCGCCGATGTCAACGGGTCGATCTCCTATGCGCAGGTGCGCTTCAATGCCCGCGATTATCCGCGTGGACGCTGGTACCTGACGGCGCAGGGTCAGACGAGCAACCGCGCTGGCATTGCGCAGTTCTTCGTCGGCGTGGCGCCGCCGGTCGGGCAACCTGGCGGGGTCGTCGTCGGCACTACTCCGCAGGCTGCTGCGTTCGGTCAGGCGGTGCTCGTCCAGGGGAGCGGCTTCCAGCCCAATGAACCGGTCAGCCTGTGGCTCACTGCGCCAGACCAGTCGGTGCGCGGCATCCCTGAGTCGCCGACGGCTGATGGCAATGGTTCGATCAGCGGCGCGAACATTCGGATCACGATCGATAACACCTTCCGCGCCGGTACGTGGTTCATTACGGCTCAGGGACGCAGCAGCGGTCGCCAGGCAATCGGGACGTTCCGCGTCGATGCTGGCGCAGCGCCTCCGCCGCAGCCATCGCAACCCCCTGGCGACCCGGCGCGCCTCGGCATTCTCATCCACAACGAATTGCGCGTCAGCGGCGCCGGTTCGATTACCCCGCTCGCCGCGCCGCCAGGATCAGGGTTTGTCTTCAACGCCAGCGGTTTCGATCCCAACGAAAAGGTCGGCGTCTGGTTGACGCGACCGGCAGGGGCGGGTGTCGAACCAATCGATGAACGTCTGGTACAACGAGAGGGAGGTGGCGTTCGCGTCGCCTTCCGGGTGGAGCGCGACCAGCAGGGGATTTGGACGGTCACCGCGCAGGGCGCCAGTACCGGGCGCGCGGTGACAGCGCCGTTCAAACTGACGCGCGACTATGTCGCACCGCTGGGAACGCCGCGCCCTGCCACCAGCCGCAACGCCTCGGTCTCGCCTGCTGAAGGCGGGCAGCGCACCACATTCCGCTTGACGGCGAGCGGCTTCCGCGCCAACGAACTGCTGGAGTTCTGGGTGACATCGCCCGATGGGCTGTATGTGCTCAATGCGCCAGTCCAGGCGGATAACCGTGGACGCATTGGCGTGTCGCCGGCGCTGGGGGTGCAACTCGGCGCGCGCAATCCGACGGGGGTGTATGGGTATCACTATCGCGGTACGCTGAGCGGTGTGCGCGCTGATATGTACTTTACCTTCACGGGAGTACCGTAGCCATTACTCTGGCAGCAGGCGCTGGCTGAGCCGGTCGAAGCCAGCGCCCCCCACGGTTGCGCCGGTCGCAGCCAGCGCCAGACTACAACCATCAAGGGATGGTTCAAGCGCATAAGAGCCGCTCTAGCGCGTAAACATGCGCCCTTTCCACTCGACCCCTTTGCCGCTGCGGATCTGCTGGAGCGCCTGCGCCGCCAGCGCAAAGTAGACCGCCGTGCCCGGTCCGTAGAGCAGACCCCACAGCGGCGAGATGCGGAAACGATAACGAACGACCGCCCCCCAGCACAGCGCGCTGATAATCAACAAGGCGACGCCTGCCAGCGTCAGCGCATGCGCCTGCGCGGGATCACCGCCGATGAGCGGCAGCGCCTGCCCGGCGACCAGCATGATCCACGGCATGATCGTCATCAACCCCTGGCGCAGTCCCATCAACCCGGAACGCCTGCCGCCGCTGCGGTACCCGGCGACGGCATTCTTCTTCAAGCCTTCGGTAAGCGTTTCCCAGCCATTGTACATGCGCACTTCAAGCAGGTCGGGCGCAATCGCAGCATCAAGCGCGTAGCCCGACTGCTTGATAATCCGCGCCAGGTCCATATCCTCCAGCACACTCCCGCGCACCGCACGATGCCCATCAACCGCAGCATAGACGGTGCGCCGAATCATGATGCACTGACCAATAGCAAATGCCAGCGGCGACGCCGGATCGTTCACCCGGTCGAACGGATAGATCGTGGATATCAGCCCGATAAACGGCGGCAGCACCAGACGTTCAGCGAAGGAGGTCAGGTGAATGAGCGGCACAAGCGTCATCATATCGCGTCCAGTAGTTGCGCGCTCCACAAGCGCCGCCAGCAGACCTGGCTGCGGTGTCACATCGGCGTCGAGGAAGAGCAACCAGTCGCTCTGCACCTGATGCGCACCCTGCCAGCATGCCCAGCATTTGCCAGCCCAATGGTGCGGCAATCCTTTCGAGGACAGGATCGTGAGCGCCGGAAGCCGCGCCGCGAACCGGCGCACGACATCTACTGTCCCATCACTCGAGTCATCATCGACGACGATCACCTCGAAGGTGCGGTACGACTGCTGCGCCAACCCTTCGAGACAGGCGCCAATACGCGCGGCTTCATTGCGCGCCGGAATAATGACTGTCACCGAGGGACCGGCGTCGGGAAGAGCGGGATGCGGATCAAGACGCGGCGTGCGAAGGGTGGCGATAACGTCCTGAATGTACCAGAGAGCCAGCAATGCGCTGAAGAGCGCCAGTGGCAACCAGGGCCAAACGTCGAGCGGGCGAATGTCGAACACGGCGCCACCCCTTCCAGGTATGCCTGCAATGAACAATCAGATGCGCCTTGCCCCGGCATACGATCGATGCGCTTCGCGGTTCTGCCTGCATTATACTACTGGAGAAAACCGTGAGATGGATGGGGGTGCAAGAACCGAGAACCTAGAACTGAGAACTGAAGATTAGGAGTTAGGAGTTAGGAGTTAGAGTCACCTTCAACCTTCCCACCGTCAACCTTTGCACCCTCTCGCTTTTCACCGCGCACCTCGCACCGCTCGTCTCCCATGCGCCGTG
>DAOTWI010000742.1:0-3173 GCA_034436075.1 Roseiflexus sp. | reverse complement strand
GCGCCGAGTCCCCGGCTCAGGCGCGAAAGCGACCCCTGCTTGCCCAGATAGGCGCTCTTCCACTCAGCGAGCGCCGCCAGATCGGCGGCGCGGTCGAGCGCCGCCAGCGCCTCCTGCTCAAGTTGATTCAACTGATCGATCAGCGACATGCTCTTCTGCCTCCATTCAACAACAAAGCCACGCACTCGCCAGGGACGAGGCGTGGCCCGTGGTACCACCCTGTTTCGGCGGAGTCGCCTGTGGCGACTCCACCCTCATCGCCCCGATAGCGGAGGGCGACCGGCGACGACTACTTGGCGCCTGCGCAGACGGCGAGATGCAGTCTGCGCTTCCTTTCCCCGTCGCGGCTCGGAAGGGAACTTCAGCGGGGCGTCACGGCGACGGCTCACACCCTCCGGCCATCGCTCTCTGTCCGTTGTCTCCCGCCTACTCGCTTCGTCACAGCCTGCGTGTATGATGACTTAACTCCGTCCCAGCGTGCGCTGCCGCAGCGCCTCGAACAGGATTACGCTCGCCGCCACTGCGACATTGAGCGACTCGGCTCTGCCACGCATGGGAATGGTGATCTGTTTGGTGGTGAGCCGGCGCGCCGCATCGCTCAACCCATGCGCCTCATTGCCGACCAGCAGCGCCGACGGCTGGCGCCAGTCGGCGGCGTAATACGGCATGCGCGCCTCCGGGTCGGCGGCGTACACATGATCGACCGGCGCCAGGCGTTGGCCGATTTCGTCCCAGCGCACATCCTGCTCGATGGACAGGCGAAAGTGCGCCCCCATCGCGCTGCGCACCACCTTGGGCGCATACACATCGACCGTCCCGGCGCTACAGAGCGTCTGCGCCACTCCCACCGCCTCGGCGCTGCGCAGGAGCGTCCCCAGGTTGCCGGGGTCCTGCACCGCATCGATCACCAGGATAAGCCCGGTTTTTCCTGGCGGGATCTGGGTCCAGCGCGCGAGCGCCACGACCCCCTGCGGATGGACGGTATCGGCGGCGGCAGCGATCACCTGCGGCGTCGCCTCATAACTCGCGGGCAGGCGCTGGAGCCGTTGCAGCAGATCCGCTCCGGCAGGAGTCTGCTGCAACTGTTCCGGCGCATAGAGCACAAGCGTCAGCGCGGCGCCGCTCTCCAGCGCATCGGCAACCAGGCGCACCCCCTCAAGCACAAACATCCGCTCGCGGCGACGTTCCTGACGGTCGGCGGCCAGCGAGCGGATTCGTTTGACGTGCTGATTCGCCGGGCTGGTAATCACATCGCCTGCCGCGCCTGTTCGACGACGCGCCCAAAGGCTGCCGGGTCGCGCACCGCCATATCGGCGAGCACCTTGCGATCCAGCGCGATGCCAGCGCGCTTGAGTCCGTTCATCAGGCGGCTGTACGATATGCCGTGCATACGAGCAGCGGCATTGATACGGATAATCCAGAGGCGGCGAAAATCGCGTTTGCGGTTGCGCCGGTCGCGATAGGCGTACCAGAGCGCCTTCATCACCGTTTCACGCGCCACTTTGATGCGACGGCTGCGGCTGCCGCGATACCCTTTCGCCTGCTCGAGCAGTTTTTTATGGCGCTTACGCACCATCACGCCACGTTTCACGCGGGCCATAATGAACACCTGATCCTTAATACTACAAACGCGCCGCTAGCGGCTATGCTTCGCAATATACGGCAATGCGCGGCGCAGGCGGCGCTGAACCGTCTTATGCACTTCAAACGTGCTATCGAGATGCTGCAACACACGCAGCGACATCCGGCGGCGGAAGTGACCGCGACGACCGGCGGAGCGGATCATTTTACCAGTCCCCGTCAAGGTGAAGCGTTTTGCCGCTCCCTTATGCGTCTTCATCTTGGGCATACGTTTATTCCTCTTCGTCTGCCTGATCGTCGGGCGCTGCGTCGGACGCGGGCACACTGACCTTTGGCGCCGGCTGGGTCGAAGCGCGGGACGCCTGCTGCTGCCGTTCACGCTGCGCCTGCGTTCTGGCTTTCTGGTTCGGCGCAAGCAACAACGTCAAAACCCGCCCTTCCATCGTCGGTCGCTGCTCGACAACCGATACGTCGCGCAGTTCTTCCGCCATGCGTTCCAGCATTTCCAGCCCGATTTCCTGGTGGAAGATCTCACGACCGCGGAACCGCAGGTTGAACTTGACCTTGTCGCCATCCAGCAAAAAGCGCCGCGCCTGCTTGGCTTTGACATCCAGATCATGGTCATCCGTTTTCGGTTCCAGGCGGATCTGCTTGACATCCACCTGCTTCTGGTTTTTCCGCGCCTCGCGCTCCTTCTTCGACTGCTCGTAGCGGAACTTGCCGTAATCCAGAATGCGACAGACGGGCGGGACGGCGTTCGGCGCGACTTCCACCAGATCAAGCCCGCGCTCTTCCGCCATCAGCAGGGCTTCGCGGATCGGGACAATGCCGACCTGTGCGCCATTCTCGTCAATCAAGCGCACTTCGCGGGCGCGAATGCGATTGTTGATACGAAGCCGGTCTCTAATTGCAGCGCTCCTTTCGACTCTCAACGGCGAGAGAACAACAAACCGCGCCGGAATGACGCGATGTAAACGTAAGTATAGCATCGCTGCGCGATTTCGTCAATGAAGTTAAAGAGTGAAACTGTGAACAGGCGCATTCTGTGCTATCATGCCCGTATACTATCAGGAGGCGCGTATGGAACCACCTTTCCCGGGAATGGACCCCTATCTCGAGCATTCGAGCCTGTGGCCCGATGTTCATCATCGCATCATTAGCGCCGCCTGCGACTACTTGCAGGCGCGGATTGCGCCGGGGTACATCGCGCAGATTACGCCCTACGTCGCGCTGGAGCAGATCGAGATCGCGGCGCCGCGCCGCGCCCTCGTCCCCGACATCGGGGTGTATGAGCGCGAACCCGCCGCTCCTGCCGTCGCCTCCGCCGCCGTCGATGCCCCAACCCTCACCGGCGTCGCGCTGGCGGAAATCCCCACTCGCTACGCGCGCATCGAGATCCGTTCCGTCGTCGATGAAACGCTCGTGACCGCCATCGAACTCCTCTCGCCGGTCAACAAGCGCCCCGGTCCCGACGGCGCCGACGCCTACGAGAAGAAGCGCCAGGAACTCTTCATGAGCAGCGTCCACCTGCTCGAAATCGACCTGCTGCGCGGCGGCAGGCGTCCGCACCTGGCGCGCCCCGATCCGCTGCC
>DAOTWI010000741.1:0-2605 GCA_034436075.1 Roseiflexus sp. | reverse complement strand
CCCTGGTGGGCGCCCGGCGCGGTAGCGGCGCCCCTGGTGGGCGTTCAACCGCCGGGTTCAGGAACCTGAACTTTGTCGCAATCAGCACACTGGAGAAGAAAACATGACAATCGAAACCAAAACCAACGGCAAGCCGAACGTCAATAGAATCGGACTGACGAGCCAGGATTATCGCGGCGGAGAGACGACGCTCTGCCAGGGATGCGGGCATAACTCGATCACGAGCCAGATTATTGCAGCAGCGTTCGAGTTGTCGCTTGCGCCGCACCAGGTCATCAAAATGAGCGGGATTGGCTGCTCCTCCAAGACGCCAGCCTACTTCATGAGCCGCTCGCACGGGTTCAACACGCTGCATGGGCGCATGCCCTCGGTAACGACCGGCGCCGTGCTGGCGAATCGCACCCTGCTGGCGATCGGCATCAGCGGCGACGGCGATACCGGCAGCATCGGGTTGGGGCAGTTCAAGCATATGGTGCGCCGCAATGTGCCGGTGGTCTACATCGTCGAAAACAATGGCGTCTACGGGTTGACGAAGGGACAGTTCTCCGCAACCGCCGATGTCGGGCAGACGCTGAAGTACGCTGGCACAAACGTCCTGCCGCCGATCGACATCTGCATCGAGGCGCTGGCAGCCGACTGCGGCTTCGTGGCGCGCTCCTTCGCCGGTGATGCAAAGCAGGTGCGCGAACTGCTCAAGGCGGCGATGTCATTCCACGGCACGGCGGTGATCGACATCATCAGCCCGTGTGTGACGTTCAACAATCACCACGACTCGACAAAAAGCTACGATTATGGCAAAGCGCATGAGGAGCGCCTTCAGGACATTCAGTTTATCCCGCGCTTCGAAGAGGTTCACGTCGAGTATGAGGAAGGCGGCGAGCGCTACGTGCAGTTGCACGACGGTCCTATGATCAAACTGCGCAAACTGGGGCGTGATTACGATCCAACGAACAGGTGGCAGGCAATCGAACTCCTGGAACGGGCGCGCCAGAACCACGAGTTTATCACCGGGCTGCTCTACATCAACACCCAGCGCCAGACGCTGCACGAGGTCATGCACCTGGCTGACACGCCGCTTGCACATCTGCCAGAAGCGCAGTTGCGCCCATCGCGTGAACGCTTCGCGCAGGCAATGCAGGAGTTCCTGTAGTCACCATATGTCTCTCGCCTCGTCATAGCGCGGAGCTCAGGGGCGGTCTCAGACTCGCCCCGCTCGCGCCAGGGGTGCAGGCATGAGTCAGGCGACAGCGCCGACCAACGTGGCGCCTTGAGCCTGTCGAAGGGCGTCGCGTCGGGCAGTGTTGCACGCGCCGTCCGGCAATTCATGCCCGGACCCCGACCACCTCCCCGCGCGGCAGGTCGAGCCGGTCGATCAGGTCGGCAAGACGCGCCGGATCGCCGGTTGTCGTGTAGGTGACGCTGCCTGGCATTCCAGTTGGCGCTCTGGTCAACCCGCGCTGCCGCAGCACCTGCGCCACGCGCTGCGCTACGGCTGGCGCAGCGTCGAGCAGATGGATGTCGTCGCCGACCAGGGCGCGGAGTTGCGGCAAAAGCAACGGGTAGTGGGTGCAGCCGAGCACAATCGTGTCGGCGCCAGCGTTGAGCAGTGGCGCCACATACTTTCGCAGCAGCGCCATAGTTGCCGGTGAGTCGAACGCATCCTCCTCAATACGTTCGACCAGACCGGGGCATGCCTGCGGAACGACGCGCACACCATTCGCCCAGTGGTCAATCACATCGCGTAGCAGATCGCCCGCCAGGGTTGCAGGGGTCGCCAGCACACCGACGATGCCGCTGCGCGTATGTGCGGCTGCCGGTTTCACCGGCGGCACCATGCCAACGAAGGGGGTGTCGGGGAAACGGCGGCGCAGATCAGCGAGCGCGGCGGCGCTGGCAGTGTTGCAGGCCACAACGACCAGTTTTGCGCCGTGTTCGATGAGCCATCCGGCGCATGCTGCGGCGATAGCGCGCAATTCGTCGGGCGGGCGCGGACCGTACGGGCAATGCGCTTGATCCGCCAGGTAGAGCAGGTCTTCCTCTGGCAACAGGCGGCGCACTTCGCGCAACACCGTGATCCCGCCGATGCCGCTGTCGAAGAAACCAATCGGTTGCATCGTTTTGCTCACATTGCACTCTTCCCACAGGATGCGCGCCGGCATCCGCCATGTGCTGACAGCCGTTCGCTCACGGTCTGAGCAGCGCACCAGGCATCGCGCAGTTCGCGCGGGCTAAACCCAATACCTTTCAAAGAAGGAAGACGTGCCATCATCGACAGGGCTAAAACGGGGTCCGGGCATGCATTGTCAGACAGCAAGCAAGCGCATCTCTGCTGCGCTGCGCCTCGGCTGGCGACTGAAGTCGCGCCGGGCGGGCGTTCCGCCGGGCGTCCACCTTCGTGGACGCCGCCGGTCTCGTCCGCGCAAGCAGACGGTCAGCCGCAGGTCTATCAGGGGCGATTTCAATTGCTGGCAGCCTGAGCGTCGTTTCCTGACACATCATGCCTGCACCCGCTAAAACGCGGAGTCTTTGCGCCTTTGCGCCTTTGTGTGAGCTTATTCGAAGGGTATTGGGGCTAAACCGCTGGCTTCGACAGGCTCAGCCAGCG
>DAOTWI010000740.1:0-2063 GCA_034436075.1 Roseiflexus sp. | reverse complement strand
CCCGGCGAACTCCTGCGCCAGCCGCTCGATCGATGGCGCCACGGCGCGACACGGACCGCACCACGGCGCCCAGAAATCAACCAGCACCGGCTGACTGCTGGCGCCGACCACCTGATCGAACGTCGCGTCACTGAGCGTCACCGGGTGCGATCCTGTGGCGCCGTTCGACGCCTTCTGGCGCGCCGCCGATGGTTTAGGCGTCGCCCGAGTCGCCTGGCGCTCCAGTGGGACGCTTGGACCCTGCGGTAACGGCGGTGGTGCGCCGCCATCGATCAGATGGGTCAACCATGCGCGCAGAGATTCTTCGGAGATGGCGCCGGTCGTCCGCGCGACGGGTGCACCGTGCTTCACGAAAACCAGACCGGGGAGCGCGGCAACGCCATACTTCTGCGCCAGCGCCGGGTTATCGTCGGCATCCACCCGCGCCAGCAGCGCGCGCCCTGCAAAGACCGCCGCCAACCGTTCGAGCGACGGATCGAGGTGCTGGCAGGTCGGGCATCCTTTGCGGTCGAATACCAACAGCACCGGCAGTCCGGCATTCAGCACACGGTCGATGCTTTGCTCGCTGGTGCGAATCGGTGTTGAAAATGCCATGCTCATCCTCATCATCACAGTGTATGCTGATGTGATGATACTGCATGCGTGTTGGTCTGGCGATAGCAATGCGTTAGCAGGATGTTAGCGCGATGGCGCGTCCCATGGAAATGCGACCGCCTCGCCCCAGGCAACCTTCATCTGTTGACCGTTAACTGCGACCGATGCATCATCAGGGTGCGCTTCGATAAGAATACGGACCGGTGCGCCGCGCCAGTGGAGTCGTACCCCATACGTGCGCCCTTCGATGCGCCAGGCAGGCGGCAGGTTCGGGCGGATGATGAGTCGGTCGTGTTCTGGCGTTAATCCGGCCAGCACATGAAGCAGCAGGTGAGTTGTGAACGCGCCCCAGCCATACCCCTCGCCGCCACAGCGCCCATCGAGGGGCCAGTACTCGCACGCCACTCCTGGCAACGTGCGGTCGGGATGCGCCTGATGCGCATCCCAGAACGTGTATGCCCGGTCGATCACCGCAGCAGCCAGGTCCGCAGCACGGTCGGTCAATCCGGCGCGCAACGCCGCCTCAGTCGCTGTCCAGGCGAACATGGGCCATGTCAGCGTATCAGGGTCAATCTGTGCAATGGCTGATCGAAGCGCCTGAACCCGCTCCGGTTGGGCGACATTCAGCGCCACCGGCGCCAGCAGCATCACATCATCCACATCGGTCGGTCCGCCGGCGCGTGAGTCGTAATCGGCGTAGCGGTTGAATGCTTCATGCCACAGTGCATCGGTGCGCGTCACATACTCCTCAGCGAGCGCCAGCCACTCGCGGGAGTCGGCGGCGCGCCCGAGTTCGCGGGTGACATCGCTCATCACCAGGCAGGCATGAGCGAAGGCTGCCTGGAGATCGACCGGTCGCACATGGCGCACCGGGTGACCGCCGCCAAGCGGCTGTTCACCAAACCGCGGCGAGTCGTCCTGCCCCGATTCCCAGCTACAGGCGTAGACCAGCCAGCCATCGGCGTCGCGCCGGTTCTCCAGCCACCAGTGCAGATATGACGTCAATGCCGGATAGATGTTTGCCAGCCACTCGCGGTTAGGGTGCAGGTTGGCGAGCCAGTCCAGCACAAGCCAGGGAAAGCCCCATTCCGGCGCCGTCCCGCAGACTGTGCCGTCGGCGGCAACCATGTTGTAGCTGCCATCTTCGCGTGAACAGGGCACATGCGGTTCGGGTGCGTCAACGAACGTGCCCAGCAGCAGATGCTGTGCCAGCGCCGGATCGGCATAGGCGAGCAGCAGTGCATCAATGGCTGCCTCGGCAAGCACCACACGTGGCGCCTGGATCTGCATGGCATCCCAGATATGGCGATAGATGCCGGCTGGCGCACGCACCATCATGCGCAATGTTTCGAGGTCGTAGACCAGCCCGCGTCGCCAGTGATCGGGCCAGTCGCCTTCCAGAATGGGCGCACGCGCCCAGAACGCATCATCCTCGGCCTGCTTGCGAGCGCGATCCGCCGCTGCCGTGC
>DAOTWI010000739.1:0-8291 GCA_034436075.1 Roseiflexus sp. | reverse complement strand
TCGGCGGCATAGCCGCAACGGCGCTGATCAGCCTGATCATCGCCGCCGTGTTGTTCGTGCGCCTGGATGCGTTGGGCGTGCGCGTTGCGGCGCAACCGCTCGTGCTCAACCTGACATTCCCAACCCTGGCGCCAACCAGAACCCCAACGCCTGCGCCGACCCAGACGCCACAACCCTTGCCGCCGACCGCTACGCCACCGCCTGCTGTTGTTCTTCCTGGAACGCTCGGTGTGCGCCTGGCGCCAGGCGAGCGCACGACCCGCACCACCGGGAACATCGCGGTGATTCTGGACGCCTCCGGCAGCATGCTGGCGCGCATTGACGGGACGCCAAAGACGGTGATTGCTCGCCAGGCGCTCATTGCGCTGGTGAACCGCCTCCCGGAAACCACGAATGTCGCATTGCGCACCTACGGTCACCGGCGCGCCGATGACTGTAGCGACACCGAACTCATTCAGCCGCCCGGTCCGATGCAGCGCGATGCTCTGATCACCCGCATCAACGCCATTCGCCCGGTCAACGGCGGGCGCACCCCAATCGCTCAATCGCTGGCAGACATGGCGCAGGACCTTGCAGGCATCGAGGGTGATACGCTGATCGTGCTGGTAAGCGACGGCGACGAAACATGCAACGGCGATCCGGTCGCAACGGCGGCCATGCTGCGCGCCGCCAATCCGCACCTGCGGATCAGCGTCATCGGGTTCGACATCGAGCAGGAAGAGTGGCGGCGGCGTCTGGAAGGGATCGCAGCATCCGGCGGCGGCGCCTACTTCGACGCCTCGAACGCCGCGCAACTCGCCGACGCCCTCGATCAGGCGATCGCACTGACCTACCGTGTCGTTGACGCCCAGGGCGTCGAGGTGTACCAGGGGCGCATTGGCAGCGCCGTCCAACTCCCACCGGGCGCATATCGCGTCGAAATTGGCGGTGACGCCGAATTGACGCTTGAAACCGTGGTTGTTGAAAGCAATACGAAGACGTTCGTGGAATTGCGCGAGGAGCAAGGCGCACTGCGCGCCAGCACCGTGACAGACGATGGCGGGCGGCCGTGAGTGGGGAGCGGGGAGTGAGGAGTGGGGAGCAGGCTTACTTGATGCCGTTTACGACAGATAATGGTGCGTGACCGGGGGTCGGGCGCGAGCGGTATCCGCATAGAAGGACAGCACACAATAAACGAGGACGATATGCCAGCAACCGAGACAACCCGCCGGCGACGCGCGCAGAGCGTGGTGGAGTTTTCGATCATTCTGCCGCTGCTCCTGCTGCTCATTCTGGGCGTGATCGAACTCGGCTACATGCTGTTCGTCTACGTCCAGCTGCAGAACGCCGCGCGCGAAGGCGCTCGCAGCGCTGCGGTTCGTCCCTGTCCGACCCAGCAAGACATTGATCGCATCATTGCCGACACACGTGGGCGCATTGTGGCGTTTGTCGATACCAACACCATCACACCCAGCATTACCTGGAGCGCCGACGAGAATGGCAACCTGCGCTGGCGTTACACCGATCCGGTGACTGTATCGCTCAACTACGCGCTGGAGCCGCTCGACCCGATTGTTGGCGCGTTCATTCCGCAGATCGAGATCGATGCCATTGCGTCACGGTCAATTACCACCGACTGCGACATCGCATCAGTAGTTCGTGCAACTCCAACCCCAACGAACACGCCGACCGATACGCCGACACCGTCAATCACGCCCACGCCCAGCGAGACGCCCACGCCATCAATCACGCCAACGGCGTCGAACACGCCGACACGCACCAACACGCCGACGGCGTCAAACACGCCAACATCGACGAACACGCCAACATCGACGAACACGCCGACGAATACACATACCCCGACACCATCGCACACACCGACCAACACCCCGACACCATCGCACACGCCGACCAACACGCGCACCCATACACCGACCCATACGCCGACCAACACGCGCACCCATACACCGACCCATACGCCGACCCATACGCCGACCCATACGCCGACGCGCACCAATACACCGACGCGCACCAATACGCCGACAGCCTGTCCGCTGACGCTCTGCACGGCAACACCGACGCAGACGCCAACCAATACACGCACGCCGACCAATACGCGAACGCCGACGTTTACACCATCGACCACCCCGACACCGTCGAACACCCCGACGCGCACCAATACGCCGTCACCATCGAACACCCCGACGCGCACCAATACGCCGTCGCCATCGCATACACCGACCAACACGCCGACACGCACCAATACGCCGTCGCCATCGAACACCCCGACGCGCACCAATACGCCGACGGCAACCAACACGCCGACGGCGACCCATACGCCGACACGCACCAATACGCCGTCGCCATCGAACACGCCGACAACCGCCCCAACGCCATCACTGACGCCGACGCCGCAGCCGATCTGGTATTCGGCGATGGGCTTCAAGCGAATTGATCCCAATGCGCCACCCAACGAACTGGCAGACCTGGTCATTTACATCGACGTGTTCAACTATCAGGACGAACCAGTGCCAGGGGTGAGTTTCAGTATTGTGGTGTCTGGCGCCTCGCCGACCATGTCGCGGACTGGAGTCAGCGATAGTAACGGCAGGATCGTTCTCTGCATCCCGCAAACCTACCGCGCACGCGACAACCTGGACGTGACGACCTCTGTCACCAGTCCTGAATATCCCGATCCGGCGCTGGATGGTCAAAGGATCACGGTTCAAAACAGCGCGGTGACGTGCAATCCATGAAATGAGGCAGGAGACGAGAGGCAAGAGGCGAGAGGGGTTGCAGGTTGAAGGTGCGAAGGTTGCAGGTTGAAGGTGCGAAGGTAGAGACGTTGCACCGCAACGTCTGGACATTGCAGCATACCGCCTCCGCACGAAGGCGACGGTCACGTGGCCATTGACGAGCGGAATGTAGGAGCGCCCCCCTGTGGGCGCCCGCGCACCGCGCCAGCGTAGGGCCGCCCCCCTGTGGGCGCCCGTGAGAACAGACGACCGACAGGGAGAAACACAACCACATGAAACGCACATCCGGGCAATCAATCATCGAGTTTGCCGTGATTGCGCCACTCCTGATCATCATGCTGCTCGGCACGGTTGATTTCGCACTGGCGTTCGGCAACCAGATGGCGCTCCGCAGCGCCGTCGCCGAAGGCGGGTATTTCATCGCCCAGCATCCCGGCAGGGAAGCCATCGCAGAGCAGCGTGTCCGCGAGCGCCTGGAGGAGTTGCCTGGCGCCGCTGAACCGGGTCGCCTGATAGTGACCTTTACAACTTCATCATGTGTCGCAGGACGGCAGGATACGACGGTGGAAGCGACCTACCGCCACGAGTTCTGGTTTTCGTCGGTTCTGCCCGCGGCACATGTAGACCTGCGCAGCGGAACGACCGTACCACAGTTTGGGAGTTGCTCGTGAGACGATTACGATGGACAGACTGCCAGCCAGGACAGGCAATCCCGGTTCTGGCGCTCACGTTGCTCTTGCTGCTCGCCTTTGCAGGTCTGGCGATCGATGGCGCGCTGGCGTTCGCCTGGCGGCGCAACGTCATGAATAGCGCCGATGGCGCTGCGCTGATCGCCACCCGCGCCCTGATCGTCGATCGCGGGAGTGTGAATGGCCTTGCCGTCACCAATGCCGTGCGCACCTACCTGCAGGCGGAACTGAGTGTTGATGATCCAGATTTTGAACTGACTTACGTCAACGGCGCCGGTCAGTCGATAGGACTGGTCGGCAGCGGTCCGGCGCCGGCGGACGCGCGCGGCATCAATGTCATTGTGCGCCACACGTTTGATACGTATCTGATGGGGATTCTCGGGCAGCCAACACTGACCGTGCGCGCCGTATCGGCGGCGCGTTTCGGCAATGGCGGCATGCTGATCGGCGATCAACTGGCGCCGTTGGTATTGCTGCCGAACGCGGCGCAATTCTTACGCGGACGATCCGGCGCCCTGATTGACCTGAGCGGACAACTCGAAGAACGCAATCAACGGATCATTGACGATTTCAACAATGGACTCTATCCATATCTTGATCGTCCTGAAGACCATCCGGCATGGGTCGATCCGAACACCTTCGTGAAACGTCAGGAGGTGCGCGCGGTGGCGTTGCGTATGGGTTCAACCACGCCGCCATCACCCGGGCCGGGCGCAAGTTGCCCTTCCACCCCAGCCGACACACTCAAATCGTGGTGGTGTTTTGGCGCGCACCGCCAGGTAAACACCCGCATTGCCGGCGATGGCGACCTGGCGGGGCTGGCGATGGATCTGATCGGCGTCGCACCACCCAACAGTTCCTTGAATGCAGCGATGTTGAGCGGCGGATTCCTCGACGCACGCCTCAATCAGGTGATCATTGTGCCAGTGCTGGCAATTCCTCCAGAGTCGCCATCCCAACGGGTGATCCAGCACTTCATGGCGCTCCGCCTGCGCAGCATCGACTATGCCAATGGCACAATCACAGTCGATTATCTTCCGCGTTACCTGACGAACGGCGGGTTGATGGGCAGCAACAACAACGTCGAGCGCGGCGATCCGTGCGAGGTGTGCGTGGTCAATCTGGTGCGGGAATAGCTGCGGGCTAATGGAGTTTGCATAATTATTCCGCTATCCGCCTATCCGCCCTGCGGCTGAAGCCGCGGGCTCCTGCTGCAAAGCCCACCTGCGCAGGCTAGACCAGGGCGATACCGGATTATGTGCTCAAACTTCATAAGCCGCGGGCTACGGGATGCGAAGCCCGCCTTCGCGGGCTCTATCGGGCAATACCGGATTATGTGCTCAAACCCCATAAGCCGCAGGCTGGCGTGAGCCTGAAACGTCGGGCTGCCGCGTGACGATTCAGGCTCGACCCTCCGTGACTAACGCCTAGGCTTCCTTTCCAATATTCGACCGCAGATACGCCTCGATGAACGGGTCGATGTCGCCGTCGAGCACGGCCTGCACGTCACTGGTTTCGTGATCGGTGCGATGGTCTTTCACCAGCGTGTAGGGGTGCAGGTAGTAGGTGCGCATCTGGTTGCCGAAGTCCGCCTGGCGGTACTCGCCGCGCAGACGGGCGCGCTCCTCGCGTTTGCGCTGCAACTCGCGCTCGAGCAGGCGCCCGCGCAACACGCGCATGGCGGTTTCGCGGTTCTGCAACTGGGAGCGTTCGTTCTGACAGGTCACCACAATCTGCTCCGGCGTGCCCGGCTTGTAGGTAATGCGCACCGCCGAGTCGGTCGTGTTCACCCCCTGCCCGCCGTGGCCGGAGGCGCGGAAGACATCAACGCGAATATCTTCGGGACGGATGACGACCTCCGGCGCATCGTCCACTTCGGGCAACACCTCGACCATGGCAAAGGAGGTCTGGCGGGTGTTGCCGGCATTGAACGGCGAGAGGCGGATCAGGCGGTGGACGCCGGCTTCGGCTTTGGCGCTGCCGTAGGCGTAAGGTCCGCGCAATTCGATGGTGGCGCTCTTGATCCCCGCTTCTTCGCCATCGCTCTGGTCGATCAGCGCCACCTGGAAGCCGCGGCGTTCGCCCCAGCGCATATACATGCGCAACAGCATCTCCGCCCAGTCCTGCGCGTCCGTTCCGCCCATCCCGGCTTTGATCGACAGGAACGCGTCGCGGTCATCATAAGGACCGCTGAGCAGCACCTCGATCTCCAGCGCCTCGATCTCCCGGCTGGTGCGTTCGAGTTCGGCGGCGATGTCCGCCTGGAGCGAGTCATCCGACTCAGCGGCGGCAAGTTCGATCAGATCGGCAAGCGCCGTGAGCTGGCGGTCGAGCGCCTCAATCCGCTCGACCTCTTCTTTCAGGCGTGTGAGGCGCTGCATGATCCCCTGCGCCTCACGCGGATCGTTCCACAGGTTCGGGTCGGCGGCGCGTTCTTCGAGCGCCGCAATCTCCTGGCGTTTCTCCGGCGAGTCAAAGACGCCCGCGAACGCTCTCGAAGCGCGCCCGCAGGACCTCCAGATCCATTGTTGTCACAAACAACTCCTTGCTATCGTGTTCGTTCGAGGAGGGGCGCGCCGGTCGCCTGCTCGACGAGCTGCGGCAACGCTACGGCAACATCGGCGCGGATCACCGCCTCCGCCCGCCCATCCAGGTGGGTGGGACCGATATTGATAATAATCAATTTCGCACCGTGGCGCAAGCCGATAGCGGGCAACTCGTTGACGGGGAAGACTTCCAGCGAGGTTCCGGCGACGATGATGACATCAGCGTGCTCGACGGCGCGCCGCGCCAGCCAGTACAACCCGCGCGGCAACATCTCATCGAACAGCACCACATCCGGTTTGAGCGGCTGGCCGCAACTGCACCGCGGCGGCTCGCCACGGCGGATTTTGGGAAGCAGAACGCGGGTGGGTATCTGACGCTCGCACTCCGGGCAGGTGGCAGTGCGCAGGTGCCCGTGCAGTTCGTAGACTTCGCGCGACCCGGCGCGCTGATGCAACCCGTCGAAGTTTTGCGTGATAATCGCCTTGAGCACCTGCTGCTCTTCGAGCGCCGCAAGCGCGTGGTGCGCCGCATTCGGCGCCGCCGACAGCACCCGGTCGAGCAGGGGGCGGAACCAGTCGTAGAAGGCGCGCGGGTTGCGCAGGAAGTTCTGCAATGATGCGACTTCCGACGGATCGACCTGCTTCCAGGCGCCTTCGGGACCGCGGAAGTCGGGGATGCCGGAAGGCGTGCTGATGCCTGCGCCGGTGAGCGCAACAACGCTGCGCGCGTTCCGTAGCAGATCGGCGGCGTGTTTGATCTCTGCCCAATCCATACCCATTCACGCTACAGGCGGTTCACCATCGAATGCCACTGTTGGACACGCCAGCCATCTCCGGCGCGATGGGTCAGTCTGACCAGGGTGTTGCGCCAATGTTGCCCAATGCGGCGTCCCGGAAATGAATGTACCTGCATGATACCACATGTTCGCAACATCGGAAAGAGCGTATAATGGTGTGGATTCGGGCATACATTGTCAGGAAACGCCGCATTCCGGGCAGACTGCGCCCATGCGGATGTGATGGAGCCTACCCGCCTGGCGACTGAAGTCGCGGGCTATGGAAAGCGAAGCCCGCCTGCGCGGGCTCTATTGGGCGATACCGGATTATTTTTTCAAGAACCATCAGTCGCGGGCTACGGTTGCGAAGCCCGCCTGCGCGGGTTCGACCAGGAGATACCAGATTATCTTCTCAAAAACCATTTGAGATTCCTGATCGTACAGCCTTTGCGCCTTCGTGCCTTTGTGTGCATCTATCAGGCATCAGGTTCAGGGAGTTATGAGCAGCCGCGATCCCGACATCCCGGAGTCGCTCCGTTGCGCCGCGTGCGGCGCGCTGCTGATTCACGGGTATTATTTCATCCACGGGCGGCGCGAACGCTACTGCGCGCGCTGCATTCGTGAACGCGATCGCTGCGATGTCTGTTCGGCGCCGCTCGGCAATCGCTACTGGACGCTGCACGACGGCCGGCGTCTGTGCGAGACGTGCCATTCAACGGCGATTTACGATCCCACAGTTGCGCGGGCACTGTTCGACGAAACGGTTGCCGCGATCGTCGCCCAACTCGGCATGGCGCTGCGGGTCGGGGTCGAGTTCCGGCTGGTGGACGCGCCGACGCTGGCAGCAGTGCGGGCGCAGAATCAGCCGCCGCAGCCGGGGGAAGCGCCAGCGCTGGGGCTGTATCAGCGCCACGGCCGGTTGCGCGTCATCTACATGCTCTATGGGTTGCCAAAATTGCTCTTTCGCACTGTTGTCGCGCACGAATACGCTCATGCCTGGCAGGGCGAGAACTGCCCGCTCCTCAACGACCACGATCTGATCGAGGGGTTCGCCGAATGGGTGGCATACCGGCACCTCAGTTACCTTGGCTGCCACAAAGCCGCCGCCGCGATGCGCGAATCGAACCACCCCTATCGCCCGCTCCTCGAACGTATGCTGGCGCTCGAAGCGCAGATCGGTCCCGCTGGCGTGCTGGAGTACATGCGGCGCGCCGGGATTCGATGATCCAGGTTTCCGAAATACCCGTTTATGCTCGTTCTTTTTACCGGGTGTCTCATTACGGAGATGCCTTGCATCACAGGATGCCCGAACCGGTATGCCTGTACCACAACTCACAAGGAGGGACCGTTGCGTTCACAACTGTTTCTGATCACAACATTGCTCACTGCTGCGCTCTCTGTTGGCGGGTGCGGCAATCTGCCCTTCCTTTCGCAGGGCAATGCGCAACCAACCGCCTCGCCAGCCGCTGCTTCCGGCAATGCTGCAACGCCTGCTACACAACCAACCGCCGCTACTGAGCAACCAACACAGGCGCCGGCGAATAC
>DAOTWI010000738.1:0-2014 GCA_034436075.1 Roseiflexus sp. | reverse complement strand
GGCGGTGCGCGAGGTGACGGCGCGGCTGTCCATCCCGCTGATCTTCGACGAGGTCGTGACCGGCTTCCGGCTGGCGCTGGGCGGCGCCCAGGAACGCTTCGGCGTCGTGCCGGATATGGCGACCTATGCCAAGGCGATCTCGAACGGCTACGCGATGGGCGCCGTCGCCGGGCGCCGCGAGGTGATGCAGGCTGCGTCCGAGATGTTCATCAGCAGCACTTACTGGTCGGACGCGGTCGGGCTGGCTGCATCACTCGCAACCATCTCGTGTTCGATGTAGCGGTAGCGGTTCAGCAACCGCTTGTTCATGCGGAAGTCGATCGACTCGCTCGGTTCGACGATTGACAATTCCATTCTGTTCCTCCTCATATCACTTCCTTATAGGAAGATCAACTAGATATTGGACAATTTCGTGAACGGCGTTGGCTGAGCCTGTCGAAGCCAACGCCGTTTGAGCCTGTCGAAGCCAACGCCGTTTGAGCCTGTCGAAACCAATGCCAACCGCTCCATAGATGCAGGCGTGATTGTCCAGGTTTTAGTTGATCGCTCTATTAGTGGCGGCGGCGCACGACATCGCGCTGCGCGACGGTCGTGGCCAGATACTCTTCGACATCAGCCGGGTCGAAGCGATCCGGCGAAAATGCGCGAACATCAATGCTGGTCCGGCCATCGACGACATACTCAGCCAGCAGCATGCCGGTCACCGGGTTGTAGGCAAAGCCGCCAGAGTGGAAGGCTACGCCGACAAACAGACCAGGAAGTCGACTCACCGGTCCGAGAATCGGCTCACCATCGCTGGCAAAGGTCAGCAGACCGACCTTCTCGCTCTCCCAGGCTGTCGTCGCCAGCGCCGGCACGAGATTGCTGAACCGCCGGTGCAGTTCGTCAGCGATGCCAGCGGGCGCGCTGAGCGCCGACATATGAAATGCGGCGTCGGAAACGCGGTACTCCTCGTGGTCGGCTGTCTCAATCCCGGCCAGCAGCCGGCCGCCGTGCGCCGGGCGTATGTAGCCGCCATACGGATTGGCGTTGACCGCCGGGATGGCAACCGGCGCAGCAAGCGGGCAGGTGACGTAACGCTGGTGGACGAATGACTTGACCGGCAGCTGCATGCCCGCATTCCGCAACAACACGTTTGTCCAGGCATACACGGTACAGATAACAGCGTCAGCCTCGATTGGTCCACTGGCTGTCCGCACGCCGCACACGCGCCCGCTTTTCTCAAGCAATCCCTCAACCGGCGCCCATGCGCGGATCTCGACGCCCAGTTCATGCAGACGTTGCGCCAGGGCCGGGATGTACTCGTGCGGCTCGCTGTACCCGCCGAGCGGATCGTACAGTCCGATGATGTCGTCCGGCAGATGCAGCGCAGGCCAACGCCGACGCATCTCCGACGCGTCAAGGATTTCGAACGGCGCGCCGAGCCGCTCGTAGAGCGGCAGCAGCCGTTCGCGCTCGGGCCAGGAGAGCGGGTCGAACAGGTTCAGACAGCCCACATCCTGGAAGCGATAGCCGTCGAGTTCCTCGGATAGCTCGCGGAAGAGCGCCAGCGCCCGTTTGCGCGCCAGCACCCCCGGTTCGCTCCATAGCAGCCCGGTGATAATGCCCGCTGCCCGGCTGCTCGATCCGTCGCCCACTGGACCTTTGTCCATCACGATCACCCGCCCAACGCCACGGCGCGCCAGGTGGTAGGCGGCGCTCAGCCCGGTGACTCCGCCGCCGACGATAATGACAGTTGCGCTTGACATGGCTTGCTCCTGCGCTCCTGGAACCACACTTGTGGTTGATAAGCGCCTGTATCAACATGCTTCCTCTTTCCGGCGAACCTGCATTTCTGACGCCACATTCGGATTGACGAGCGACACTGGCCCCTGCCCGCCGAGGAACGCCTCCAGCGCAGCCGCAACCTCGCGGTGCAGAGCGGCGCGCGCGTCAGCCGAGGCTGAGCCGAAGTGCGGGGTCAGGATTACCTGGCGTGGGTCGATCTGCAACAGCGGGTGAGCCGGATCGGGCG
>DAOTWI010000737.1:0-1524 GCA_034436075.1 Roseiflexus sp. | reverse complement strand
CAGGCGGGACAGGAATCGAACCTGCAACCTGCGGATTTGGAGGCCGCTGCTCTGCCAATTGAGCTACCCGCCTGCGTCGCCGATCATCATAGCATATAGATGCCATTTTCGCAAGATCGTGCAATGCGCCAGCGTTGGTTACGATGCAAAGCCGAGATTGTTCTGATGCCCATTCCCGCCAAATGCATCGATCGTGGTTTGCGCAATACTGTGAACGATCCGGACAACGGCGGCTTCCAGCAGCGCGAAGGGCTTGCGGTCGCCCCGCTCTAGAGGGGCGAATTTCCGCGCCGCTTCGAAGTACCAGTGGATGTGAGAGATCAGATGGATTCGTTCCACATGGTAGCGTTGCAGGATGGGCCATCCCCAACGATACTCGCGTTCGATCACAGCAATGGATTGCAGTCGCAGGACGACCTGTATCAGGCGGTGAAAGCGGCGAGGGGTGCGTTCATATGCCAGTTGCTGAAATTCGGTTGCATCGGGCCGTGCCGGATCGTAGCAGAGTGACGGAAAGGCGTGCATAAGACGCTCACTAACAGCGCGACAGATATGCTCACGCCGCATGTCGAGCATTGCCGCGTACTGCTCTCCACGAACCGCAAGCCATTCATCCAGTGGGACCATGACCCGCTCCTTCTCGGTCGCGAAAGCCCACACTGCCAGGAATAGCCAGATACTTGCATTGGCTATCCGTCGATTGCCGGAGGTATGAAATTGTGCTCTTTCTAGCGTACCACAAATAGCCGGGAAAGAAAAGACCGAACTTGCACTATTTTTGGTTCATTATTTCACGTACGATAGCGACGCCAGAACTTGTACCGATCCGATCAGCGCCAGCGACGATCATGGCGTGCGCGTCCGTAAGGGTGCGAATGCCGCCAGCGGCTTTGACCCGGGCGCGTTCACCGACAATAGCGCGCATAAGTGAGACATCATCGACCGTTGCGCCGCCGGACGCGAAGCCGGTGGAGGTCTTGACGAAGTCGGCGCCCGCCTCGACTGCCAGCATGCACGCACGGCGCTTCTCATCGTCGGTGAGCAATGCTGTTTCGATGATCACCTTGCAGATCGCGCCGCCGGCGTGCGCCGCCTCGACGACGCTGCGAATGTCGTTGCGGACATGGTCGTCGTCACCGGCTTTGAGATGACCAATGCTGATGACCATGTCGATCTCGCGTGCGCCATCGGCGATTGCCTGGCGCGTCTCGAAGACTTTGGCGGCTGTGCTGTTCGCACCAAGCGGAAATCCGGCAACCGAGCAGACAACCGTGGCGCTGCCTGTGAGCAGCGCCGCCGCCTGCGCAACGTGCACCGGGTTGACGCAGACAGCAGCGAAGCCGTATTCGCGCGCTTCATTGCACAATTGAGCGATCTGTTGCGGCGTTGCGTCGGGTTTCAGGAGGGTGTGGTCGATTATGCGGGCAATGTCCATGACTGGCGCTCCCTGGGTATGAGAACTGAGAACTGAGAACTGAGAACTGAGAACTGAGAACTGAGAACTGAGAACTGAGAACTGAGAAC
>DAOTWI010000736.1:0-1918 GCA_034436075.1 Roseiflexus sp. | reverse complement strand
GGAACGCTCCGCGCGGCGCCGGGGTTGCCTGCCGCGATTGCTGCCATGGGGCTGCTCAACCTTTCGTTCTTTGGCGTCGATGCCTTCGTGCCACTGACGCTCACCGCTATCCGCGGCTTGAGCGTTGTGACTGCCGGGTTGGCGCTGACCGCCGCAACCCTGACGTGGACGGCGGGCGCCTGGATGCAGGCGCGTCTGGTGCGCCGCCACTCGCCTGGTTCGATTGCAGCCGCCGGTTTGCTCGTGATGCTGATCGGAATTGGCGCAACGACAGCCACGATTGCGCCGGTTGTCCCGCCGCTGTTCAGCATTGTCGCGTGGGGAATTGCCGGGTGCGGCATCGGGCTGGCTTACTCCGCCCTGTCGCTCGCCATGCTCCAGAACGCCGCACAGGGTCACGAGGGGCGCGCATCGTCGGCGTTGCAGATCGCCAGCCAGCTCGGAACGGCGCTTGGCGCGGGGATCGGCGGCGTCATGATCGGTTCGGGCGAAGCGGGTCAGACTGTCGAAGCCGGACGGGTCGCGCTCCACTTTGTGTTGATGGCAGTCGTTGCTGGATTGGCTATTCTGACCGCGTATCGTATCCACGACCCGAACAGGCGTCGTTGAGCCTATCGCGTGCGATCCTGGTAATCATCTGGTACACATTGCGCGTATCATATCAACGAACACGCATCTGACGCGCTGCAACTCGCACCAACGCCATGTCTGCGTTGTGGGCAACGTCGTGAGTGGAACTGTGCGGGCTTACCGAAGCAGAGGAAAGCGCCGGAGTCGCTGAGATTTCCTGACAATAGATGAAACAACATACCACAATGATGACACCATCCGACATCATCACCCATCTCCAGGATGAGAACGCCGCGCTGCGTCAGCGCATCAACGAGCTGGAAGCGCACCTTGCCGCTCGTCACAATGGCGCTTCATCATCACCTGTGACCGATCACACCACATGCGAAGAGGCGTGCGGTTTCCGCGTGCTCGTCGAAACGGCGCCGCAGGCGATTGGCATCGTGCGCCTCGATGGGGTCGTGACCTATGCCAACCCCGCGTTCTCAGCATTGACCGGCTATGACCGGCTTGCCGGCATGCATGTCACCGCGCTCTATTTCGAGCATGATCTACCCATGCTGGAAGCCAGCATCAGGACGATTCGGAGCGATGGCGTCTGGCGCGGCATGGCGCGCCTGCGCCACAAGGACGGCCGCGCAATCCTGGTGCGGGTCAACGCCTTCGTCATCCGCGATGACGACGGTAATCCCGTTGCGATGACCGGGATGTTCGAGGACCTGACTACCGAGTTGCAGCGCGAGGAACGTCTGCGCTTGTTTGAGGCGCTCGTCGAGAACGCCCCCGACGCCATCGGCGTCGCCGATTTTACCGGCAACATTATCTACGCCAACGCCGCCTACAAGACCCTGACCGGCTATGGCGACGCTTTGATCGGCATGAACGGCTTCGACTACATTCACGAAGAGGATCATCAGATGGCGCAGGTCGCGCTGGCGCGCCTGGCGGAGGGCGCAGCGGCATTTCTCGAAGTGCGCCTCCGCCGCAAGGACGGCAGCGTCGTGCCGGTGGCGGCCACGATGTATGTTCAGATGTCGCCGCACGACCGGCTTCAGATCATCGGCTTCCTGCGCGACATCAGCGAACAGAAGCGCGCCGAGGAGGAGCGCTTCGCGTTGCAGCAGCAGGTGATCGAAGCGCAGCGCGCCGCCATCCGCGAACTCTCGACGCCGCTCATTCCGATCAGCGAGACGGCGGTGATTATGCCGCTCGTCGGCGCGATCGACAGCGCGCGCGCAGCAGATTATCGACGCGCTGCTCGAAGGGGTCGCCGAATATCGCGCCGAAATGGCGATTGTGGACATCACCGGGGTGCAGGTGGTCGATACGCAGGTCGCCAATGCGCTGG
>DAOTWI010000735.1:0-2503 GCA_034436075.1 Roseiflexus sp. | reverse complement strand
CCACCGCGCGATCAACGTCGGCCGCCGAGCCGCGCGCCACATACGCCATGGGCCGGCCAAGCGCCGGTTCGTTGACCGGCATCGTGCCGCTTTCGGCATCACTCCAGGTGCCGTCGATATACAACCCATAGCATGGGAGATCGTCGTTGGTGTGGTCGTCCATGACCGTCCTCCTGGAAGTATGTGCACTTCATGCCGCTTTGCGTCATCATACCATGACATGGTACAGTGGGGCAATCATGAACATGGACGTGGATGATGGCGACGATCACGTCTGCGATGGAACATCCAGGGTGCATCCACAGGTCAGGGACAACGTCGCTGGCGCCTGAAGGGTCACTGGGGGATGACCGGGACGAAAGTGGAGGATTGCGCCGTCGCGCGGATCGACAACCACGACGTCGAGCACGCCGTGTTCCAGGTAGAACGGCGCGCCGTCAGGCCCCAGGTCTTTGTCTTCGTAACCAGGGCTCAAGATTTCGACCACTGCGACGGGAACCATGTCCAGCGTCTCATCGCTGTCCGGCGGCTCCTCACAAAAGATGGCGAGGTCTGGTCGCTTGATCGACCGTTCGGGATCGGGGAAACAGATAATCACATCAGAAAGCGTGAAGCAAGCGCAACCGGTCGCATCGCCCTGCGACGGGCGAACCGATCGCTCGATCCGTTGCAACGCTTTTTGATGCCGGCTCGATGGCGAGGCTTCCCAGCGGGTTCGCCCACGCACATACTCCAACCGCACCGGCGCGCCGCTGGCATCGGTTTGCAGGATCAGTTCCTCAATTGACAGCGTCGAGGTTGCCATAACTGCGCTCCAGGCGGCGCCTCTCTTCTGATACAATACCCGACAGAATGGCGATGGTCAAGATGTTGGATAGCCTGGCGCAGTCGTGCATCAGCAGGACGTCGGGATGCTCCGGTTGGCGTGACGGAGAGAGCACACGGATTTCCAGAGATTGAGACGGACTCACGCGGATTGATCGCTTTCCATCACCAGCGGATCCGTGTCTTCCGTCGCATCCGCGCGAATCTGTGTCCCTACCAGCCGCATCATGCTCGAACTCGCGCAGGGGCGTCATCTCGCGCGGGCAAAGTCGAAAGGGTATTGCCATGCAGCGGTACATGTTGGTGCGCTTGGGATGGCTGGTCGTACTGGTTTCCCTGTTCCTGGCATCGTGCGGGTTGCTTGCGCCGCCGCCGCCAACCCCGACGCCGGAGCCGCGGGTGTTGCGTGTGTACACTGTGCGCGATCCGGCGATTGAGGGGGTGACCGCGATCGTCAGCCGGGAGTTTCGCCGGCGCTATCCCGATGTGCAGATCGAATTCATCTATGGAAGCGGCGATTATAGCGAACTGCAGGGCAGCGCCGCCGCAGGCAACATTCCCGATGTGGTCTGGTTGATCGACATGCTGGCTGAGTCGCTGGTCGAGGCCGATCTGATCATCGATCTGGAAGAATTCGCCAGAGGCGATAGCAGCGTCAATCTGGCGGACGTGCACCCGACGGCGCTGGAACTCGGGCGATCGCGCAACCGTCCTGGTCTGTTCATGATCCCGGTATCGCTCGAGACCGTTCAGATGTACTATAACCGCTCGCTGTGGGAACGATCCGGCGCGCCGCTGCCGCGCGACACCTGGACATGGGACGACCTGATCGCCGCCTGCAAGCGGCTGCAGGAGGCTTCTCCCGGGGTGGATTGCCTGAGTTTCACGAATGCCAGCCTGAACGGGTACGCCTGGTGGGTCTACTGGCTGCCGTGGGTGCGCGGAGCTGGCGGCGACGCGCTCAGCGCCGATGGCGCCCAATCGACGTTGAGTTCGCCCGAATCGCTCAAGGGGTTGCAGGGATACGTCGATCTCTGGCTCACCCACAAGATTGCCGCACAATCCGCTTCCAGCAGCGGCGACTGCTTCGTGGAACAAAAGTGCGCCGCGTTCTTCTCATTTTCCGGCGTTGCGCAGCGGTACCGCGATCAGATCGGCGATCGCTTCGCCTGGGATGTGCAACTGGTCCCGCAGCACCCGGCAGGACGCTTCACCGGCATCGGGACGTATGGCTTCGCCGTCACGCGCGCCTCGCGCGACCCGCAACTGGCGTGGGATTTTGTGAAGCTCTTCATCGCTCCAGAAACGCAGCGCGCGCTCGCTACGGCGTATCTGGGAATGCCAGTGCTCCTGTCGTTGAGCGACGATCCGGCGATCCTGCAACTACCCGCGCCACCGGCAAACATGCGCGCATTCATTATTGGGCGCGAAGCGGGGATCGCACCGCCTCGCTATCCGATAGCATGCGGCAGCGTCTACGCCGGATCGGCGGCATCCGCCATCGATGACGCGCTCGATGCCGCCGTACGCGGGGTGGTGTCGGTTGAAGGCGCGTTTACCATCGCAGCCCGCAAGATCCAGACCTGCCTGGATGCGAATCGGTAGGTTTGAGAACTGAGAACTGAGAACCGAGAACTGAGAACTGAGAACCGAGAACTGAGAACTGAGAACTGAGAAC
>DAOTWI010000734.1:0-6972 GCA_034436075.1 Roseiflexus sp. | reverse complement strand
GCGGGGCGCGGCGCCGATGCGCGAGTGATTACCGACATGCGCCAACCGTGGGGCGAGGCGCGCAGTTGCACCTCGTGCGGCAAATGCGTGCTCGCCTGCCCAACTGGCGCGATCTTCCGCCGCGGCGCCACGGTCGGCGAAATGGAGCGTGACCGCAACAAGATTGCGTACATTGTCTCAGCGCGCGATCAGCGCTGGTGAGAACGAGGGTGATCGTGAACAAGGTACGACTGGCAACCATCTGGCTTGGCGGATGTTCGGGGTGCCACATGTCGTTTCTCGATCTCGATGAGTGGCTCTTCGAACTGGCGCAGCACGTCGATCTGGTGTACAGCCCGCTCGCCGACGTGAAAGAATACCCGGAGCATGTTGATGTGGCGCTGGTTGAGGGCGCCGTCGCCAATGAGGACAATCTGCATCTCATCCGTCAGGTGCGCGAGCGAACGCGCATCCTGATCGCCTTCGGCGATTGCGCTGTCACCGGTAATGTGACAGCGCTGCGCAACCTGCTCGGCGATCCAGAACCGTTGCTGCACACTATTTATGTCGAGCGCGCCGATGGCGCCGGCGCCATGCCGCATGCTCCCGGCATTGTGCCGCCGCTGCTTGATAAAGTGCATCCGGTACACAAAATCGTTCCGGTCGATGTCTATCTGCCGGGGTGTCCGCCGCCTGCACCACGCATTCGCGCACTACTGGAACAGATTCTGGCAGGTGAAGAAACCCATCTGACCGGACGCGACATGATCAAGTTTGGTTGAGAGGATTCGGGACGCCTATGACCCGTCAGATCCTGATTGATCCGGTCACACGGATCGAAGGGCACGCAAAGATCAGCATCCATCTCGATGACCACGGCGAGGTGCAGGAAGCGCGCTTCCATGTCACCGAGTTTCGCGGTTTCGAGCGTTTCTGCGAGGGACGCCCGTTCTGGGAGATGCCCGGTATCACAGCGCGCATATGCGGCATCTGCCCGGTGAGCCATTTGCTGGCGTCCGCCAAGGCAGGCGATGCGCTCCTCTCAGTGACCATTCCGCCCGCCGCCGAGAAACTGCGCCGCCTGATGAACCTGGGGCAGATCGTGCAGTCGCACGCGCTCAGTTTCTTCCATCTCAGCGCCCCTGATCTGCTGCTTGGCTTCGACAGCGATCCGGCGCAGCGCAACGTCTTTGGACTGATGGCCGCCGATCCGACCCTGGCGCGCGCGGGCATCCGGCTACGGCAGTTTGGTCAGGACATTATCGCCATGCTCGGCGGCAGCAAGATCCACCCGGCGTGGGCTGTGCCCGGCGGCGTTCGTTCGGCGCCAACCGCCGCGCAACGCGCCGAGATCGCGCAACGGCTGCCGGAAGCGCGCGCGACCGTGCTCGATGCGCTCCGCCGCTTCAAGACCCTGCTCGACACACACCGCGATGAGGTCGCGACATTTGGCAACTTTCCGTCACTCTTCCTGGGGTTGGTTGGACCTCATGGCGAGTGGGAGCATTACGACGGGCATCTGCGCATTGTGGACTCTGGCGGGGCGATCGTCGTTGATCAGATCGAGCCGTCGCGCTACCGTGACATCATTGCCGAGGCGGTCGAACCCTGGTCGTACCTGAAAATGCCCTACTACCGGGCGCGCGGGTATCCCGCCGGGATATACCGCGTCGGTCCGCTGGCGCGTCTGAACATCTGCACTCGCATTGGCACTCTGCTGGCGGACGCCGAACTCGGGGAGATGCGGCAACGCGCTGGCGGCATCGCCACCTCATCGTTCTACTACCACTACGCGCGCCTGGTCGAAATCCTGGCGGCGCTGGAGCGGATTTCGCTGCTGCTCGACGATCCAGCCCTCGACTCGCCGCGATTGCGCGCCGAAGCAGGGGTCAATCAGTTCGAGGGGATTGGCGTGAGCGAAGCGCCGCGCGGAACCCTGTTCCACCACTATACCGTCGATGCGCACGGCATGATCCAGAGCGTCAACCTGATTATCGCCACTGGACACAATAATCTGGCAATGAACCGGACGGTCGCTCAGATCGCACGGCGCTACGTCCACGGCGACCGGATCAGCGAAGGTGCGTTGAACCGGGTCGAAGCCGGCATTCGCGCCTACGATCCCTGCCTCAGTTGCTCGACGCACGCTGCTGGAACGATGCCGCTGGTGGTGACGCTCGTCGCCGCCGATGGCACAGTGCTCGACGAAGTGCGTCGGTGATGATGTTGAAGGTGGGAAGGTTGAAGGTGGGAAGGTTGAAGGTCGAAGGTGCAAAGTTTACAGGTGGAAGGTGGTCGTTAAGCGTTGAACGTTGAACGTTCTAACCCTTAACCCCTTCCCGGTGCTCAGTTCTCGGTTCTCAGTTCTCAGTTCTCAGACATGCAGACGCCTGCACACCCCGTCATCATTATCGGCTACGGCAACGACCTGCGTGGCGACGATGCGGCGGGCCGCGCAGCGGCGGAGCGGCTTGCCGCGCTCCAGATGCCAGGGGTGCAGGTTCTCTCCGTGCATCAACTGATGCCGGAACACGCGACGCTTCTGGCGCAGACGCACATGGCTATTTTCATCGACGCTGATTCGAGCGGCTGTCAGATGGTGCGGGTGACCCATCTGGCGCCAGGCGCCACCTGGAGCGCAATGGGACATGCCGCCGCTCCCGAAGGGTTGCTTTCACTCGCTGCCGCCGTGTATGGCCAGTCCCCAAATGGCTGGTTGATCCACATTCCGGCAAGCCACTGCGATCTCGGCGCACCCCTCTCCTCTCAGGCGGAAGATGGCGTTGCAGATGCGGTTGAGATCGTCCAGCATCTCATCGGCTCCTATAGATGACGGTCGCCTGGGAGGGTGGAACAATACCTCGATGGTCCCCCACTCTCCCGGCGTCCGCCAGCGCGCGTGCGCATAGATCACGGTCACCTGGGCGGGTGGAACAATACCTCGTGGACCCCCACTCTCCCGGCGTCCGCCGACGAACGAGTTAATGCACACGGGTGACCGTCATCGCCGCGGGCAGCCACCCACACCCCTGAGCGCGCACAAAGACGCAAAGGCGCAGAGATGTTTGCCTCATGGGAAGATTTCTGGAGTGGAAGGCGCCCACTCCCTTCTGAGAGTCCGGGCATGATATAGCCTGGCAGATGCCGCGACCGATCGTGGCGGCAACCGCTGAGTGCAGGGGCATAGCGCTGCCGCTTCTGGGCGCGCAGACGTCTCACATGCATGCGCGATGCTCCCAGGTGCGCGGGCGTCTCCCCTGCACCAGCGGAGCTTCGCTTGTTCAGCGCGGGCACGATGGTCTTTGAGCAATTAACCTGGCATCGACCAGTTTAGCCCGCGAAGGCGGGCTGTGCTTCCCGTAGCCCGCGCCTTCAGTCGCCGGGCGGGTAGGCGGATAGCGGAATAATTATTCAACAACCATCAGTCGCCGGACGGGTGCGCGCATAGCGGAATATTCATCAAACTCCATCAACCGCCGGGCGGGTGGGCGCATAGCGGAATGTTTAATCAGACTCCATCAACCGCCGGGCGAACTGGATGCGGAGCGGCAGATGAGACGCGGTGATGCCTGACACATGACGACTGCACCCAACGGCATGCGCGCTCTGGCATACCTCCCCAAACCATGGTATTGTATGTACTGATCGTCGATTCCCCGAATCCCGCAAATCTTCTACTGATATATACAACAACAACGAGGCAGGTATGACCACACATCGCTGGCGTATTGCCGCTGCACTGTTCATCAGTCTGCTAATAATTCCCGTGCTGACGATGGGACACGCTCAGGCGCAGGACGCTGCCGATCCCCGCGGTCTTGGCGATCCCAATGCACCCCTGGTCATCATCGAGTACAGCGACTACGAGTGCCCGGCGTGCGCATCGTTCGTGCGCGACACCAAGCCGCAACTGATTGCCGAGTACATCGAGACCGGCAAAGTGTACTATATCTACCGCGACAATCCGCTGCCACAGCATCCGGCGGGACGGATCGCGTCCTCCTATGCGCATTGCGCTGCACAGCAGGGGCAATTCTGGCCCATGCACCAGCGGTTGTTCCAGGGCTACATCGATGGCGAGTGGGGCGGCAACCCGTCCGCATCGGAGCGTGTGTTTCGCCGGTACAGTGATGAGCTTGGACTGAACCCCGGCGCGCTCCAGGAATGCGTCCGCGATCCGGCGACTGAGCAGGCGATTGAAACAGACATCGAAGAGGCGCGCAATCGCGGATTGCGCGGAACGCCCGCCTACATTCTGCGCTGGCCCGGCGGTCCGGAACGCGGCGATGTGCTGACAGGCGCACAGAGTTTCGGCACCTGGCGCTACCTGCTCGACGAGCGCCTGAGCGCACCGCCTGATCCGGCGGCAGCAGCGCCGGTCCTGGGAGATCAGGCGTCGATCTTCCTCTACCTGGCGCTGGGAGCAGCAGGAGGTCTGGTTGTACTGGTCGCTGGCGGAAGCGTCCTTTGGTGGCTTGCTCGAAGGCATCGCACTCCACGCATGTAAATCGTTTTCCTGAGTTGCCGACAGACCTCCGCTCTGCTATACTCTTTACTGATCTGCCTTCCTCGCGCGCAGGCAAGACCTGCGACTCCTCTCATTGGACTACCGCAGGTTGTCGCCTTGATTGTGCAACTCTTCAATACCTGTTGTATCATAACCGGTAAAATGACAAACAACATCACCAGTGCCACAGGAGCGCCATTATGAGCACCAACGCCACATCCGACCAAACAACACTCCTGGCAGAGTGCGAGCGCCTGCGGAAACAGGTTGCCCAACTTGAGCATGATCTGGCGCGTTTTCGTTCCATCATCGAAGACGCTGATCTGCTCATTACGGAAGCAGATGCAAACGGCATCTTCACCTATGTGAGTCCCGCCGCCCAACATATCTTCGGGTATGCGCCAGAGGAGTGCGTTGGTCGCTCATCGCTTGCATTTGTCCATCCAGAAGACATTGACCACTCTATGCAAACATTTGCCAGTCATATACAAAACCGTGAACGCTCTTTCGTCGTCGAAAACCGTGTGATGCATCGCACTGGCTCGATCTCCCACACCCTCTGGTCGGTCGCTCTGCACTACGATGATCAGGGACAGTTCCAGCGCGCCACAGCGATTGTGCAAGACATCGAAACCATGCACCAGCTGCGCAATGAACTGCAGGAAAGCCGCACCATGCTGCAACTCGTGCTCGACAATCTGCCTCAAGCGGTCTTCTGGAAGGATCGCGAGTCGCGTTTCCTCGGTTGTAACCAGCGCCTGCTTGCAGACGCCGGGCTGACCTCGGCTGATGAGGTCATTGGCAAAACCGATTTCGATATGCCATGGAAGGATCACGCAACGGCATACCAGGCGGACGACCGCGACGTCATCGAACACGGTCCGAAGTTCAACATTGAAGAGCCGCTAACCCGCAGCGATGGCTCAACGCTCTGGTTGCGCACCAGCAAAATCCCTTTGCAGCGCGATGGAGAAGTCGTCGGCGTCCTCGGCATGTACGAAGACGTCACTAATGTGAAGCGGCAGGAAGACGAACTGCGCATTTTCAGGTTGCTGGTAGAGAATGCACCTGATGGGATTGGCATCGCTGATACCAGCATGGTGTTGACGTATGCTAATCCTGCATTCAACGCTATGCTGGGGAGTCCCAGCCTCGTGGGAACATCGGTGCCTGCGATTATCCACCCTGACGATCTCGAACTGTTGAATAGCATTGCGCAGCAAGTGATGCAGGGCAAAGCGCCCCGCCATACGCTTCGCTACATACGCAGCGACGGCTCGGTCGTGACGGTGCAGGCGTCGGCGCTGGCATTGCACGACGGGCATGGCAACCTGATCGGCTATGCCTCGATCAACCGCGACATCTCCGAACAACTGCACGCTGAGGAGAGCCTGCGCACAAGTGAACAGCGCAATCGTGCGCTGCTCAATGCTATTCCGGATCTGATGTTCTTGCTCGACACCGATGGCGTCTTTCTGGACTACAAAACAGACAGCAGCGGCGATCTCCTGATCCCGCCCGAAGCATTCCTCAACAGGAAGGTCGCGGAGGTCCTGCCGCCTCATCTGGCGGCGCAGGTAACGACCCATATGGAATTGCTCAAACGCACGCACGAGATGCAGACATACGAGTATCAGGTGCTGATCAACGATCAGCTGCGCGATTTTGAAGCGCGCATGGTGCTGAGCAATAACGATATTCTTGTGCTGTCGCGCGATGTGACGAAACAGAAGCGCGCCGAGCGCGAGCGGCAGGCGATGCAGGAGCAGATCATTCAGGCGCAACAGGCGGCGCTGCGCGAACTGAGCACGCCATTGATGCCGATCGCCGATGGCGTGGTAGCGATGCCCATCATTGGCGTGATCGACACGATGCGTGCGCAGCAGATTATGGAGGCGCTGCTCCAGGGCATCGCCGAGCACAGCGCCGATATTGCCATTCTCGACATCACTGGCGTCAAAGTCGTGGATACGCAGGTCGCCGGGGCGCTTATCCGCGCAGCGCAGGCGGCGCGCATGCTCGGCGCACGGATTGTGTTGACCGGCATCAGCCCGGAGATCGCGCAGACCCTCGTCCACATTGGCGCTGAAATGCGCGAAATGGTCGCCAAACCAACGTTGCAGCAGGGCATTGCCTATGCCCTCGAACAGCGGATGGGAAATCATCGATGAGGTGAGAGGCGAGAGGCGAGAGGGGTAACAGTAGAGACGTTGCACCGCAACGTCTCCAGGCGAGAGGGATAAGGCGAGAAGTATGAGGCGAGAGGGGTAACAGTAGAGACGTTGTACCGCAACGTCTCCAGGCGAGAGGGATAAGGCGAGAGGGATAAGGCGAGAGGTATGAGGCGAGAGGTGAGAGGGGTGGTCAGTGGGCGGGCAGGCAAGTGAGCAAGCGTTTCTAACCCCTAAACCGGTTCTCAGTTCTCGGTTCTCAGTTCTCGGTTCTCAGTTCTCGGTTCTCAGTTCTCGGTTCTCAGTTCTCAGTTC
>DAOTWI010000733.1:0-1604 GCA_034436075.1 Roseiflexus sp. | reverse complement strand
CGGCGTCTATCCGCTCGGTCCGGCGGACGATGCGCTGGCGGGCGACGAGTGCCGCAACCGCGCCTGCTATCGCGTCGAACTCTACGATTATGCGCGCGACCGCACAGTGGTTGCTGTGGTCGATCCGCAGGCGCGGCGCGTGTCTCGTGTGGCGACGTTCGACAACACGCAGCCGACGATTGTGCCGCGCCATCTGCTCGACCTCGCGGCGCAGATTGCGCTGGCATCCCCCGATGTACGCGCAGAACTCGATCTGCCGCCAGACCAGAGCATGATCCAGCAGCCGCAGATGAAAGTGCAGTTCCAGTCCACCGCCTGCGAACGCTCGCGCCACCTCTGCACCGCGCCGATCTTCGTCTGGGGCGACCGCGCGCTGTGGGTGATCGTCGATCTGGTCGATTACACGATCATCGGGCTGCGCTGGACCGACCTTGGCGCGTCGAGCCGTCGTCCGGTCACCGAACAACGCCTGCAGGACGATGTGGTGACGGCGCGCTTCTGCGACCAGAAGACCGACCTGCAACGCGATGGCTGGTCGCTGCGCTACCTGCTGACCAGCACCGACGGGCTGCGCATTGAAGATGTGCGGTTCAACGATGCGCCGGTATTGCGCAGCGCCAAACTGGTCGATGTGCACATCAGTTATTCGCAGCAGGAAGGATTTGGCTACAGCGATGCGCTTGGATGCCCGGCATTTTCAGCAGCTGCCGTCGTTGCGTGGGATGGACCGCAGATCGAAGCGATTCGTTCCGCCAGCGGCGTTGAGGGATTCGCGCTGGTGCAGCGGTTCCGCAGCGAGTTCTGGCCCACGCCATGCAATTATGCGTATCGCCAACGCTACGAGTTCTACCAGGACGGCAGTTTTCGCGTCGTGTTCGTGAGCGAAGGGCGCGGCTGCGGCAATGATGGGATGTATCGTCCGGTGATGCGCATTGCGCTGGCGGACGACCAGTACACGTTCTCAGAATGGGATGGCGCTGGCTGGCGCGACTGGACGACTGAGGGATGGCAGGTGCAGCGCGATGCAACGCCGTACACGCCGGAGGGGTTTCAGTACCGGATCGCAAATGTCGCCCGGCGCGGATGGTACATTGCGCCGGGACGCGGGCAGTTCGGCGATGGCGGGCGCGGCGACAACGCCTACCTCTACGCCGTGCGCGGCGACGCTGACCGCGACGAGGGCGAGAGCGACCTGCCGACGCTTGGCGACTGCTGCAACACCGATGAACGCCAGGGACCGGAGCGGTTTCTGACGCCGCCGGAGTCGCTGGAGCGCGCGCCGCTGGTCATCTGGTATGTGCCGCAACTGAAGAACTCGGATGCGCCCGGCGCCGAGTATTGCTGGGCAGACTCTGTGTTGAGCGAGGGCGTCTTCGTGCCGCGCATCTGGCCCTGCGCCGCCGGTCCGCTGTTCGTCCCGTTGGGAGGCGGATGATGGGGAAACGACGACGGACAGCCGCTGCTGGAACACGACGCGCTGCGGCGCCCCCGCCGCCTTCCAGCGGGCGCGGGTTTCTGCTGCTCGTCGTGGGGGTTGTCGCGTTGCTGGCAGTGGCTGGCGCCGGGTGGTGGGCGACCCGCAGCGCAGAAAACGCCGTCCCCGC
>DAOTWI010000732.1:0-2143 GCA_034436075.1 Roseiflexus sp. | reverse complement strand
CAGTCCGCCAGCATGTTCACCCACAGCGCCAGCCCGGCGAGCAGGATCGCGTGCCGCGATGGCTGGCGCACTGTGCGGCGCAACGCCAGCATCGCCAGCGGCAGCGGCCAGGCAGCGACCAGATTGGTGTTACCGCCCATCACCTGTGCGAGGAGATAGCCGCTGCACGCAAACACGGCGCCCGCTACCAGCGCCGCCGGACGATTGCCGGTCACATCGAGCGCCAGCAGATACGCGCACACGCCGCACAGCGTGAGGGCGATCAGGATGGCGGCGTTGTAGGTTGCCGTGAGATTGAGAGCGAAGTTAACTGGCAGGGTGATCAGGAAGTTGATGGGGTTGAGCGTGTGCAACAGCAGACTGGCGCCCTGCGGGTAGTAGAGCAGCGGCGTGAAGTACGGGTTCGCGCCGGTCAGCAGCGCCCGGCGCAACCACCATAGATTCCACACATTTGTCCAGGAATCATAGGCATCGCCAGGAATAGCGCGCGTCAGATACAGCGCCAGCGGCCAGGTCATTGCCAGCGCCAGCGCAAGGTACAGAACAGAGGGAACAAACAGACCTCGAAGATGGTCAATGTATAGACGTGATGCAAAAAAAGATCTTCGATGATGCTGCACTGCGGAATGTGTCTGACGGATGGCAGGAGGCTTTTGCATGCGGTTCAGGGTCTCACGTTGCTATCCGGCGCTGCCTCGAAGAGATTGCCGCGAGGACGTGGAGACGCAAATTGCATCAACACAACAACCAGCGCCTATTCGCATATTTGCGTCACCATCCCTTGAAAACCTCTCAAGCAGGGCGTCATTATATCACAGCCCTACGCAGCGCCCGACGCTTCTTGTGACAAACGTTGCACGTCATCTGATTCTGGCGTGCTCTGTTCCGAATAGCGCAGAACATTCAATTGACAACATCCCACGCTATCCGTTAGACTTGGGTTGCCCAGAGAACTCTCCGCTATCACGCAATGGAGCAATCCCTATGGACCTGAGCGATTACACGTTCGAGCCTAATCTGGCGCGCGCCACAACGATCCCGGCGCGCTGGTACGTCGATCCCGCGATGCTGGCAATTGAGGAGGAACGAATCTTCGGGCGAACCTGGCAACTCGTCGGTCGCGCCGAACAGGTGCGCAATCCTGGCGACTTTTTTACCTGCTCGGTGATCAACGAGCCGCTGGTGGTCACCCGCGATGCCGCCGGGAAACTGCACGCCTTCTACAACGTCTGCCGCCACCGCGCCGGGTCGGTCGCCGAAGGATGCGGCAACCGCAAGACGTTGCAGTGCAGTTACCACGCCTGGACGTACAACCTCGACGGGACGCTGCGTTCAACACCGGAGTTCGAGGGAGTGGAAAACTTCGACAGGGCGGAGTATGGTCTGCGCCCGGTGCAGGTCGATACCTGGGGACCGTTCGTGTTTGTGAACCTTGATCTGCATGCGCCGCCGCTCCGCGAGGCGCTTGGCGCCATCCCCGAAGAGACCGCTGGCATGCCGCTGGAACGCATGGGGTTCTACAGGCGGGTAGACTACGAGATCAACTGCAACTGGAAGGTGTACGTCGATAACTATCTGGAAGGGTATCACATTCCGGTTGCGCATCCCGGTCTGTTCAAGGAAATCGACTACAAGCAGTACCGGGTCGAGACGTTCCGCTATTACTCGAAGCAGCATGCGCCCATCCGCGAGAACCCCGACTCGCTTTACCGGCGTCACCTCGAAGAAGGCACGCCAGCGCAGGCGCTCTACTACTGGATCTTCCCGAACCTGATGCTCAATATCTACCCGGACAACCTGCAGATTAACATCATTCTGCCGCTCGGTCACGAACGCACACTCACGATCTTTGAGTGGTACGTGCTCGATGTGAACCGACCCGAAGTTGCCGAGGAGTTCCACCGTTCGTTCAAGTTCAGCGACGTGGTGCAGAAAGAAGACATCGACATTTGCGAGGCGGTGCAAAAGCGGCTGCGGTCGCGCTCCTACAATGTCGGTCGCTTCTCGGTGCTGCGCGAAAACGGCGTGCATCACTTCCATGGGCTGCTCGCCGAATATCTACAGTGCGCATAGCGCCGTTGCATTGCGCCGTAGCGCCGTTGCATTGCGCCGTAGCGCCGTTGCATTGCGCCGTAGCGCCGTT
>DAOTWI010000731.1:0-2671 GCA_034436075.1 Roseiflexus sp. | reverse complement strand
TGCCGGTGGCACGCCCGTGCCGGTGGCACGCCCGGCGGCAGTGGCACGCCCGCGCCGGTAGCGCGCCTGTGTATGGCAAAGTTTTCGCGCGTTTGCGCTATCAGCGAATGTGGGAGCGAAGAAACGAATGGGAAGACGAAAGCAGATGCGCTCTCTGTGCGCTCTGTGTCTCTGTGGTTGAAGCAGCAAATGAACGAATGAAGCGAGGCGCAGGTCGTATTCTTCGCGCCTTCGCGCCTTTGTGTGAGACTCAGAGCATGTGAGGGGTCAGAAGTGTATAATGCTGTCACGTAGCGCAGAACACGGCAAGACATCAGGCGCCGCGGAAGCAACCGCAAGACTGATGGCGCAAGGCAACGAAAATGACACAACCACCTGCCACCTTCAACCTGCAACATTTCACGCCCCCCGCTGCCCGCCTGCTTTCCGCTCAGGAGTTCATCGAGTTTGCCATCCTTTTTGGCTCGGTTGCCAGAGGCGAATCTGGTCCGTTGAGCGACGTGGATGTCGGCATCTACGTCTCGCGCCCGCTCGACCTGCTGGAGATCGGACAGTTGACGGCGGAACTGGAGTGCGCGCTGGGTCGTGATGTGGATCTGCTTGTCCTGAATGATGTCTGGAAACACAACCCGGCGCTGGCGTACCGTATCGTCACCGAAGGCGTGGTGCTGTTCTGCCGCAATCAGGAGATGCTGGTAGATTTCAAAACGCGGGTTTTTCTGGCGTATTTCGATACCGCGTTTCTGCGGGAGATGGTCGCGCGCGCCTTTCAGGAGCGCCTGGAGACGGGGCAATTCGGGAAGGGGGCGGAAGCATGCAGGAGCGATTGATGCGCCTGGAAACGCATGTGCGCGAACTTCAGCGTTTTCGGGAACGCTACGCCAGCGACGATGTGCGGCAGGATGTGCATCTGGATTGGGCGTTGCGGTATGGCTTGTTTGAGGCAATCCAGATTGTGATCGACATCAGTTGTCACGTTGTGAACAGGCATCATCTGGGCGCGCCCGCCAGTTACGCTGAATGTGTTGAACTGCTGCGCCGCGCCGGGTATCTGGAAGAGGATCTTGCTGCGGCGGTTGCGCGCATGGTCGGCCTGCGCAACATTCTGGTGCACGAATATGTCCAGGTTGATCCTGCGCGCCTGTACGAACTGCTGAGTCGGCTGGACGATTTCCGGCGGTTTGTGGAGCGGATTCGCGGATGTGTTTAGTCGAATCGGTACGTATCTTCGCGCCGGCGCTTTACCTCAATGATCGTCACTATGCGTTCCGTGTCGTCTATGTGGTAGATGATGCGCCAGCTGCCAATGCGAATCCGCCAACCGTTCAGTCCGCGCAGCTTGCGACATCCTGGCGGTCTGGGGTCATCTTCCAACCTCAGTATAGCCTGAGCGATACGCCCAAAGTCGGGCTCACTGATACGGTCCAACTGCTGGCGCACCTTCCGGTCGAGCAGCTTAACTTGATACTTCTGGGGAGGCGCCATGGCGCTGGCTCAGATAATCGCGGAAGTTTATGCGCTCTTCGTCGGATGGTCGGGTCGCAGCCTGAGCGAGACGACTGGCGATTCCTTCATCCTGGCTGTCTGCTTCGTCATCCAGCAAGTCCAGGTAGTGCTCATACTCTTCAAGCGTCAGTAGCACGGCAATCGGTCGCCCTTCAGCGCCAATGACGTAATGAGCGCCGCGTTTGCGCAGGGTCTGAACGAGGTCATCGGCAGGGTTTTCGGTCATAGGGCGAGTCTCCTGAAATGCCAGAACACATATCTTTTCCCATTATACCAGTGCATGAACAACTGTGCACCGACCCAGACGACATTGGACGCAGGCATGAAGTGTCAGGCGACATCGTGGCGCTGTGGGTTGAAGCTCTTGCTCAGGTCAGTCAAGCCCCTGCGAGACTGCCACACGCTCAGCATTCGGCCTGAAAGTACACGGATTGACACGGATCGGTACGGACTCACACGGATCGACATCTACCCATCACGCGCAGAATCCGCGAGAGTCTGTCGCGTCTGCTCAAATCCGTGGTCCCTTCAAGCTGTCTCGTGCCCGGCTCTCACAGATGGCTGTCACGTGTTTAGCCAGTGCAACAGTCGTTCAGCACGGTCTTCGCTCATCCCTGGCGCTCTTCGCCCTCACCGCCGACTTCGCGCCAGAAGTCGTCGTGCGGGATGCCGCCGGTCGCGGCGATCTGTTCGCGCGCTTCGCGCAGGATGCTCTGGAAGCGGCGCGAGTATGCCAGCGCCAGACGTTCGAGTTCTTCGCCTTTCATGGGTGTTTTCCCCCAAGACCCTTGAGGTCGGGCGATGTTCTTGAAGCGGATGAGATCCCTTCCGCCGGTGACGTTCGACGGCAGCGCCGGGTCATTGGCGAAGACCTCAAGGGTCAAGGACGTTTCCCCCAAGACCCTTGAGGTCGGGACGGATACAAACAGAGGATACGGATCGTTCCGCCGGTGCGATTCTTTTGCAGGCGCCAGGTCATCGGCGGAGACCTCAAGGGTCGGGCGGGTTCCACCTTCAACCTGCCACCTTCGTGGGCGCGCCAGCGGCGCGCCCCTACAAGTTCCTACCCTCACCATTGCTGACGGTGATGAGTCGCTCCAGCCGCGCCAGGGCGGCGCCGCTCTCCAGGCTCTGTCGCGCCTGCTCCAGTCCCTCGCGCAGGTCG
>DAOTWI010000730.1:0-5057 GCA_034436075.1 Roseiflexus sp. | reverse complement strand
GCTCAGCCAGCGCCGAACGCACGATGATCCACAGGCATGTGATGGTTCCGGTCACCCGGAGCGCAGAAGAGCTACGACCTCACAGGGGTGGAGTTTTTCGGCGAACCCTCATGTTGATTCGTCCGTTTCAGGCATCAGGACGCCCCAACTCCCCCTTCTCCCCCAACCCCCGCATGCGAGGGGCGCAGGGGGCGTGAGAGAAGGGGGTTGGGGGATGAGGGAAAACGGACGTCAGGATGCGGCAAACACCTCTCACCCCAAAAAACTCTGCACCCATGAGGGCGCCCCCCGGGGGGCGCCCCTACGACAACACCGGGGGCGCTGGCGCTTCTCATACAAGCGTTGCCTGCCACCCATTATTGGCGACGGTCACATCGTCCCGCCACGCCAGACACACCGACGCTGCCAGAGTTGCCAGCGTTACACGTCCACCCTGCGGTCCTCATGTGACCGTCACCGCTTCGGGCAGGGGCTTCCAACGCTCTGAGCGAGGGCTTTAGCCCGCAGCTCACAAAACGCGCGACCCGGATTTATGACCCACCCCCGCACCCACCCTTCCCGCGAAATGCGGTACAATGAATCGTTCACAAATAGTGAAGGAGACGACACGATGCGACTGTCCGGGAAGCGCATTGCAATTCTGCTGGCGGAAGGCGTCGAAGACCTCGAGTTTTACGTGCCGCTGATGCGGTTGCAGGAAGAAGGCGCCGAAGTGGTTGCGGCGGGTCTGGATTTGCGCCCGGTGCGCGGCAAGAATGGGCTGGAGATCACACCAACGACGACGATTGCTGAATTGCGCGCCGACGATCTTTTCGCCCTGGTGCTGCCCGGCGGCTGGGCGCCGGATAAACTGCGCCGCTATCAGGCAGTGACTGATCTGGTGCGGGCGATGGATGCGGTTGGCAAGGTGATCGGGATCATCTGTCACGGCGGATCGATTGCCATCTCGGCGGGGATCGTCCGTGGTCGTCGGGCGACTGGCTCGCTCGGCATTAAGGACGACCTGATCAACGCTGGCGCTATCTGGGTGAATGAAGCCGCCTTTCGGGACGGGAACCTGGTGTGGGGGCGTGTGGTCGCCGATATTCCCGCCTTCTGCCGCGAACTGGTGGCGGCGCTGGTCGAACAGGCATAAAAATCCCGTGCGAACCCATCTCAATCCGTACGTATCCGTTTTACCCATTCTCATAGCAGAAAGCGCCGATGGCATCGCCTGTACCCCCTGTTTGCATTGTTTTACTCGGTGACATTCGCATTGAGTCCGGAGAGGAACGCACGACTCTGCCACAGCGCGAGAGTCTGCGGCGGTTGATGGCCCGCCTTGCGCTTCAGCCGCGCCAGCCGTTCCCCCGCAAACATCTGGCGTTCATCCTCTGGCCCGACGATGATCCGGCTGACGCGCTGGCAAATTTGCGCCGTCACCTCCACCTGTTGCGCGCCCTCCTGCCATCCGTTGCCCGCGAATGGCTGGTGGTTTCGACTCAACACGTCATCTGGAACGCTCCGCCGGAGTGCCAGGTCGATGTGCATGCCTTCGAGCGGGAATGGACGACGTTAAACGAGATGGAGGCGGCTGCCGTCCTCTACCGTGGCGACCTGGCGCCTGGCATCGATACCGATGACGAGATTCTTGTTCGACGCGAGGCGCTGCGCCAGCGTTACCTGCTCCTGCTCAAATCGCTGGCGCGCGCATGGATGGATCGCCGCGATTGGGATCGCGCGGGACGATGGGCGCGTCTGCTGGTGTCGCACGATCCCTGGGACGAGGAGGCGGTGCGACTGGCGATGACCGCTGTAACATTTGCGGGCAACCGCACCGCTGCGCTCGATATGTACCGCGCGCTGGCGCAGGACCTGGAACGCGAGTTGCATATCCAGCCGGCGCCGGAGACAACCGCTCTCTATCACGACATTCTCCACCACCGTCTGGTGTGTTCTGCAACGCCTGATCGCCCTTCGTCAACGTCCCTGTTTATTGGTCGGGACGATGAACTCCAGCAACTGACCGATCTGATGCGCAGCGCCGCAGAGGGGCGCGGGCGGATGGTTTTCATTTCCGGGCAGCCCGGCGCAGGGAAGACATTGCTGGTGCAGGAGGCGCTGCGACGGTTCGGTTCTCCAGGCAGCCCATTGGATCGGCACATCTTCTGGGGATATTGTCAACCTGCACGCAGCATTGGCGACCGTCATCCGTATCTGCCCTGGCGCCATATCCTGAGCGCAGCCGCGCGGCGCCTGGCGGAGTGCGCAAGCGCCGCCGCCGACTGGCTCAGTCGTCTGACGCCGCTCGTCCCCGATCTGCTCGAATTGCGTCCCGGACTGGTTGCGCCGTCGCAACCAGACGCGGCAGCGTTGCGTTCCGCCATACAGCAGGGAATACAGGCGCTTGCACTGCGCCAACCACTGATTCTGATTATCGAGGATGCGCACTGGATAGACAGCGGATCGCTTGACGTGTTGATCGAACTGGCTGACATCTGTCTCTCGCTCCCGTTGCTGATCATCGTCACCCACCGGTCTGGCGTCATTACTCCGTCGCTGCTCTCCGCCAAACGGACGATACGCCGCCAGCGGTGCGCGCTCGATGTGCATATCCAGCCATTTACCCCGTCTGAAACCACTCGTTTTCTGGAGCAGGCATTGGCGCAGGAAACGATCAGCGCCGAGACGCTTGAAGAAATCAGCAGGTATACCGGCGGCTTGCCGCTCTTGCTTCGCGAGGCCGTTGAAAGCCTGCACGAGTCGTATCACCTGAAAAAGCGCGGACTGACCGGACTGCGCGACTCGCTCAGAACGCGCCTGCGCGGCATCGGCGAGCACAACCGCCAGATGCTGGAAGCAGCCGCAATTCTGGGGTTCTCGTTCTCCGATGATGAGTTGCAGCAGATGCTCAACTGGACCCCATCGGCGTATGCGTCGGCGCTGGATGAGATGCATGCCCGGCGACTGCTGGTTGACACCGCCACCCACGGCGCCGACGATTACGCCTTTTCGCACCATCTCATCCACGAGATCATTCTGAGCGACATTTCCGCCGAACGCGCCGTCATCCTGCACAAACAGGCCGCCCGCAGCCTGGAGACGGCGCATGCCGGTCAGCGGGGGTACGCCGCCAGGATCGCCGGGCATTACGAGTTGGCGGGTTGCGTGCAGTCAGCAGCGCGTTTCTGGCTGGAGCATGCCCGCGAGAGCGCCGACCTCGCGGCGTTCGAGCAGGCGTTGGACTCTATCGCGCGCGCCGAGTCGCTCCTCGAAGGAACGAGCCGTGATGTGCGCGAACTCCAGGCGCAGGCCGCCGTGCAACGCGGCACTATTGCGCTGTATCAGGGCGAGTCCGCCCTGGCGCTGTCGCTGCTGCACCACGCCGTCGGTGTGAGCCGTGAGTTCCCGATGCTCTACATTCAGGCGTTGGTGGCGCAATCCTACGCGCTCTACACCCGCGATCACGCCAGAGAAGCGCACACCGCTGCATCACAGGCGCTCGAACTGGCGTCCTCGCTCCAGGATGCGGCAAACGTTGTGCGCGCACTCAATATCCGCGGCGTCAGCGCCCTCATACTGGGGCGGGTGCGCGAAGCCATCGACGATCTGCAACGCGCCCGCGTATACCTCGAACATCTTCAGCCTGATGAGTCGCACGGCGCCAGCGTGATCGCGCAGACGACGCAGAGCATGAACCATCTCGGAACCGCACTGGTCTTTGCCCAGGAATATGCGCAGGCGCGCGAGGTTCTCGATCAAACCGTTGCCCTGGCGCAACGCAGCGGTCTGCGACGCCTTGAGGCGTCGGCGCTGACCATGATCGGCCAGATAACACTCAATTGCGGTCGCTATGATGAGGCAATTCAGGTCTACACTCGATCCATCGAGGTGGCGGGAATATCGTATATGCCCGGTATGTGGGGCAAATACGCCGGGCGTGGTTGGGCGCATCTGCGAACCGGCGAACTCGCCGCTGCGCGGCAGGATTTTGAGCAAGGGTTGCGAATTGCAACGCAGGTGAACAGCCAGTACGGCGCGCTGCTCATGCAAACCTATCTGACCTTCGTTGATCTGGCGCAGGGAACGTTCCCCGCGACGTCGCTGGCGCAGTTGATGACGCGCGCCGCCGAGGCGCAGATCCATGCGGTGGTCTACATGACCGGTCTGCTGGCGGGACACCTCTGGCGCCTGCTGGGTGATGTCGAGCAGGCGATGGACATGCACGAACGAGCGCTTCAAGCGGCGCGCGCGGCGAATGTGCCATCGTTTGTCCTGCACGCCCGTGCGCAGCATCTGTGCGATCGGTTGCTGGCGGCGCCCGACGATACCGCATTGGCTGAGGCGGACGAAATCATCGAGCAGGCGCGCGTTGCCGGGGAACTGCCGGTGCAATCCCTCGGCTGGCTGGCGCGCGCTGGCGGCCTGTTCCGGCTCGGTCGCCTTGAGGAAGCGGCGCTGGCAGCGGAAAAGTCTGTCACTCTGGCGCGCGCCTGCCCGGACATGCCGTTGATCGGAGAAGGATTGGCGCTGCTTGCGCAGATTCGCGCCGCTCTCGGTGTCACCGCAGTAGACGACGCGGAACTGGCCGAAGCGCAGACCATCGCCAAGCGATACTTTGCACCGCTGGCGATTCTGCTGGGCATGCCCGACGCTGAGCGGCTGCGCCAGTATTGCCTCAGTAGTCTCCTCTCCTCGGGTTTGCACGCTGTGCCCGACGCACCTCAATCGGCGATCGTCGCCGCTCCGCGCAAGCGCCGCAAAACGTCGTGATAGAGGACACGGATTGTCGCGGGCGCGTCAGAATGCCGTTCAAACGTGCGAGCATGTGAAACGCGAGCCAGGCGTTGTTCGCCAACTGCCGCATTTACAGGAAAATGCTGTTCACAATGCGCGAGCATTATGAAATATCCCGACTGGCGATTGAAACCGCGCTTTGGGGGCGCATGTGCGCCGGGCGTCGGCCTGCGCTGGCGCTTCCTCTCCCGCGAACGATGATTTTTGAGCACATCATCCGGCATCGCCCCGGTTGAGCCCGCGCAGGCGGGCTTTGCACCCGTAGCCCGCGGCTTATGGTG
>DAOTWI010000729.1:0-2308 GCA_034436075.1 Roseiflexus sp. | reverse complement strand
CGTCGGGCACGTTGCGCGTGGCGCGCAGCGTCGCAGTCACCAGCGCCTCGCCGCGCTCGACCAGCCGCTCGCTCTGCAAACTGAGCAGAATGCTGCTCATCTGCAACCCGCGACCCGGAAGGTCCTGGCTACCGGCAATGCGCAATCGCGCCGTGCTGACCGGCACGAGAATGCGCTGGTCGGACGAAAATGGTCCGCCGAGTTGCCGCAAGATGCCGACGACCTGAAGCGGTTGCCCGTTGACTTCGATGGTTTTGCCGACCGCATCCTTCACATTCTCTTTGCCGAAGAGGTCTTCGGCGATCAGTGCGCCAAGCACCGCCACCCGCGCCACCTGCCGGTCGTCGTCATCGGTCAGGAACCGGCCATACTGCACAGGAACCGTCTGCACCATCTGGTAGTCCTTCGTTGTGCCGACGACGGTGGGGTTGGCGGCGGAACCGCCGAAGCGCGCCTGTACGCGCAGCGACACTTCAGGCACAATCGTGCGGAAAACGTCCGGGTGGCGCGCCACCAGTTGCTCGAGTGCGCGATAATCCTGGATCGACAGCAGACCGTAGCCGGGAATATCACGCGCGCCGCGCGCCTGCGGATCGCCGGGGAGCACCGCGATGCGGCGCGTGCCCAGATCGACGAAGCGCTCGAAGACCTGGCTCTGCAACGCATTGCCGAGCGACAGAACGGCGACCAGCGTGGCGGAGCCGATGATAATGCCCAGCATCGTCAGCAGCGAGCGAAACTTGTTCGCCCGCAGACTGTCGATCGCCATGAGCGCAAGTTCTTTGAACACGGGCGCTTACTCCTGTTCTGTTCTGATCACTGGAACTGCAACCGGTTCCTTTTCGCGCACTGGCAATTCCAGTTCCTCGGCTGGCAGCGCAACGTGGTAGTACTCTTGCAGAATGTTCTCGGTAATGCGCCCATCGCGCAGCCCGATGACGCGATCCATCTGCTTGCCAATCTCCGGGTCGTGCGTGACAATCACGATGGTGATGCCCTGCTCGCGGTTCAACTGCCGGAAGAGCGCCATGATCTCCGCGCCGGTGCGCGTGTCGAGCGCGCCGGTCGGTTCGTCGGCGAGCACCATCGCCGGATTGCTCACCAGCGCGCGGGCGATAGCGACGCGCTGCTTCTGACCGCCGGACAGTTCATTCGGGCGGTTGTGCAGTTTCGCGCCCAACCCTACTGCTTCCAGCGCCTGACGGGCGCGCTCTTCACGTTCGCGCGCGCTGATGCGCCCGTAGACGAGCGGCAGTTCCACATTCTTCAACGCTGTCAGCCGCGGCAGCAAGTTGAAGTTCTGGAAGACGAACCCCAGTTTCTGATTGCGCACCCGCGCCTGCTGCACGCGATCCAGTTTGCTGACATCCTGCCCGTCGAGCCAGTAGGAACCGGACGTGGGCACATCGAGCAAGCCCAGGATCGTCATCAGGGTGCTTTTGCCGCTGCCCGACGGACCCATAATGGCGACCATCTCGCCGCGATGGATGCTGAGCGATACGTCGTCGAGGGCGAGGAAACGATTGCCGCCGGTGACGAACTCCTTCGTCACATGCTCGACGCGCACCACCGGTTCGGTCACGTAGTCGAACGCTTCGGCTGGGGTGAGGTATTCTGTTTCGGGATGCATGGTATCTCTCTTTCACATCTCCGCTCTCCTCCCGCAGGTTTCAAACCTGCGGAAGGATTGTGGGAGGGAACTGATCATCGACCGCCGGGCAGCAGCACCTGCTGCCCTTCCTGCAATCCGCTCACGATTTCGACCCGGTCGCCAGCGCGGATGCCAGCTTCGACCGGCTGCGCCACCAGGGTGGTGCGTCCGTTGTCGTTGACAATCACATCCACGACTGTTACGCCATTTTCGTCGCGGATCGCCTGAACCGGCACACTGAGCGCATTGTCGCGCTTCGCCGTGATAATCGTGGCGCTTGCCGTCATCCCGGAGCGCACCGGGCGCTCGCCAGGGGTCACTTCGAGTTCCACTTCATAGGCAGTGACGTTGCGCTCATTCGTCGCCTGCGGCGCAATGCGCTGCACCACGCCGGTCAGCGGCGGCAGACCGAGGGCATCGATCAGGACTTCGACCTCCTGACCGGGCGCGACGCGCGCCACATCCACTTCATCGACGGTCACAGTGACGTTGAACCGGCTTACATCGATCAGCGTCAGAACAGGGTTCTGACCAGCCTGCTCACCAGGCGCGACAGTGATGCGCGCCACCACGCCAGTGAACGGCGCTTTCAGGGTGGCATCATCGAGCCGGATCTGCGCCAGGTCGAGCTGCGCCTTCGCCTGCGCCACCCGCGCC
>DAOTWI010000728.1:0-3983 GCA_034436075.1 Roseiflexus sp. | reverse complement strand
CGTGGCGCATGCTGCGTGCGCTATCCGCAGGTCTGCAACATGCGCCGCCAGCGGGCTGAACCCCTTCATCGTCAGCCATTCTGCGAACGAAATGTCGTCGCCCTCGTATGCGGCAATTTCTTCATCGAGGGTCAGGAGCCGCCGCATATCCGGTCGATCCAGCAGATCGGCGCCCGCCAGAATCCCCGCTTCATCCAGGATGCGTCGTCCCGTCCAGCGTTCCGCCAGTAGCGTCGTCAATCCTGCGCGCCGCACCCACTCCCACGTGACGCCCCGTGCGCCATGGATGAATTCAGCGCCGCGCTCGACCGGTACATGCGCAAAGGCATGATCGGTCCAGACGCGACCGCCAATGCGATCACGCGCTTCGAGCAGCACCACGCGCTTCCCGGCGTCGGTGAGCGCACGCCCGGCGGCAAGCCCGGCAGCGCCCGCGCCGATGATCAGAACGTCTGTATCCATGCCCATCCCCCAGGCAACCATCACCTCTGCGCGTGCCCGTCACATCTGCACCTGCGCGCAACCTGTGGCGGCAGCGTGGCGCTCCAACCCCGGGTGACCGTCACCTCTGCGCGTGCCCATCACATCCGCACCCGCGCGCACCCTGTACCGGCAGCGTGGCGCTCCAACCCCAGGCAACCATCACCTCTGCGCGTGCCCATCACATCCGCACCTGCGCGCACCCTGTACCGGCAGCGTGGCGCTCCAACCCCAGGTGACCGTCACCTCTGCGCGTGCCCGTCACATCCGCACCTGCGCGCAACCTGTGGCGGCAGCGTGGCGCTGACCCAGCCCGGGTGGTGACGGTCACCTCTGAATCCTACCATATCCCGCCACCTTTTGGCGGCGGCGTGGTACAATACCGTGCAGATAATGCGTTGGCGACGGCGGATCGAGAGGATGGCATGGGATTTTTCAAGCGCATGTTCGGGCGCGGGCAGGATGCACCGCGCACCGAGGAAGAAGCCCGACAAGAAGAACAGAAGATTGATCAGGCGACAACGAAAGCGCGCCGTGGTCTCTTTGGGCAGATCGCCAGTCTGTTCGCCACTGACGAACCAATCACCGATGATCTGTGGGACGACCTTGAGGCGCTGCTGATCCAGGCGGATGTCGGCGTCGAAACGACGATGTACCTGGTCAACCGCACCAAGGACCGCTGCAATCGTTACGGCGTCAAGCGGGCGCGCGAGGCGCGCGATATGCTGAAGGCGGAGATGGTGCGCGTGTTGCAGGAACAGGAGCGGCGCCAGCCGATCAGCGCGAATCCCTACATCATGCTGGTAGTCGGCGTCAATGGCGCAGGGAAAACGACTCTGATCGCCAAACTGGCGTATCGCCTGAAGAATCAGTTCGGTAAGCGCGTGCTGCTGGCGGCTGGCGATACCTTCCGCGCTGCGGCGACCGAGCAACTCGAAACATGGGCGGAGCGCGCAGGGGTGCCGGTCATCTCGCGCGGCCAGGGCGCCGACCCTGGGGCTGTGGTGTACGACGCCATTGAAGCAGTCAGCGAAGGTGATTTCGATGTGCTGATCATCGACACCGCCGGGCGCCTTCACGCCAAAACGAACCTGATGCTGGAGCTGCAAAAGTTGCGCAACATCATCCGGCGCAAGTTCCCCGACGCGCCGCACGAGGTGTTGCTGGTCATCGACGCAACCACCGGGCAGAACGGCGTGCTTCAGGCAAAGTCGTTCCTGAAGGCGGTCGATGTGACCGATGTGGCCGTGACCAAACTCGATGGCACTGCCAAGGGCGGAATCGCATTCGCGATCGCACAGGACATCGAGCGCCCGATCCGCTATGTCGGCACGGGCGAGAAAATGACCGATCTGGCGCTGTTCGATGCGGAAACGTTCGTTGAGTCGTTGTTTGCTCAGGATTGACTCATTGCCGCACTGCGATGCTGACTATGCCGCTTGAAACGACGAAATGCCCGGTGTGCGGGCGCAAACTGGCGCTCCAGGAGTATGTGACGCCTGGCACGCGCCTGGTGTGCACCGACTGCGAAAGCAACCTGTATGTCGAGGCGCGCCGTCCGCTGCGCCTGAAACTGGTGCCGGAAGAGGCGACCTACAATGCCAATGATCGCCCCGAATCGTATGGGTAGGACATGCGATTATTGCTGTTTTCCGCTCCAATACGCGCGGCGCTGATCGGCGTCCTTGCGCTGCTGTTCCTGCCAGCCTGCATGCTGGTCTCCGGGGATCGCGCGTCGACCGATGTGCGCCCCGATGCCGGCAATGTGACCCGCACCTTTCTTGGCGCTGAAGGGTCGGAAGAGTACGCCATACCCATCGGCAGCGGCGCGACGACGTTGCAGACGATTGTTATCGTCGAGCTGCAACAGGGTGAGATGCGCCTCGAAATGTTGAACGCTGGCGGAAGCGTCGCCTTTGCCGTTCAGAGCCGCCCTGGTGACCAGGTCTCGCGGGCTGGCGCCATTCGACTCGATGAGACCGGTACGCTGCGGTATCGCGTCATCACCCGAGGCGCGCGCGATGGCGGGTATCAGATATTGTATCAGCGGGTGCAGAATGGGAATGGACAATGACCGTCACTCGTGAGACTATTCTCAAACATGCCGCCGAACGGAATGTCGAGTTTGTCAGCCTCCAGTATACCGACATCGTCGGCATGGTGAAAAATGTGACCATCCCCGTGTCGGAACTGCCCGACTGCCTCGATCACGGCGTCTGGTTCGATGGCTCGTCGCTCGAAGGGTTTGCCCGCGTCGCCGAGAGCGATATGTTTCTCGTTCCCGACCTCGAAACCTTTGCGATTATTCCGTGGGACGAGGCGGCAGGTTTCGTGACCGCGCGCATGATCTGCGATGTGCATACGCCCGAAGGCAAGCCGTTCGCCGGCGATCCGCGCTATGCGCTGCGGCGCGCGCTCGATGTGGCGAACCGTATGGGGATGACGTTCTACGTCGGTTCGGAAGTCGAGTTCTTTCTGTTCCGCTCCGGTCCCGACGGTCGCCCGGCGCTGATTCCGCACGATGTGGCGGGATACTTTGATGCAACAACCGATGCAGCAACGCACATTCGCCGTCGCATGGTGCGGGCGCTCAGCGCGTTCGGCATCGATGTCGAGGCGACGCACCACGAAGGCGCGCTTGGTCAGCACGAGATCGATCTGCGGCATACCGACGGGCTGCGCGCCGCCGATCATCTGGTAACCACGCGCTCGACGCTTAAGGCGGTGGCGCAACAGCACAATCTGTATGCGACGTTCATGCCAAAGCCGATTGCTCATCTGAACGGGAATGGGTTGCATATGCACCTGAGCCTGGCGGATGCGGCGAGCGGCAAAAATCTCTTTTTCGACGCTCATGATTCCTACTGCATCTCGAAGATGGCGCGCCATTTCGTCGCCGGGTTGCTGGCGCACGCACGCGGCATGATTGCTGTCCTGGCGCCGCTTGTGAACTCGTATAAGCGTCTGGTGCCCGGCTTCGAGGCGCCGGTCTACCTGATCTGGGGGCGCACAAATCGCGCGCAACTGGTGCGAGTGCCGCGTATCAGCACGAGTCGTCCGCAATCGGCGCGGGTCGAATTGCGCTGCGCCGATCCGTCGTGCAACCCCTATCTGGCGCTGGCGGTCATTCTGGCTGCCGGTCTCGACGGCGTCCGGCGCGAACTGCCGCTGCCGCCGCCGGTCGAGGAAGACTTGTTCGAGGTCGATCTGCGCGCGCGTCAGTTCGAGGTTCTGCCATCAACGCTCGGTATGGCGCTCGAAGAGTTGCAGCGCGACGAGGTGATCATCGAAACACTCGGTCCGCACATTCTCGAACGCTTCGTCGAAGCGCGCGCGCGTGAATGGGAAGAGTACAGCCGTTCGATCAGCCAGTGGGAACTCGACCGGTATCTGCCGACCTATTAGTGACAGGACTTACGCGATGGCGCATTTTCTGGCTTCGCCAGAGCCTGCGGCAGCGTGGCGCTTCCAGTTAAGGTGGTGCGTTGCGGCGGCAAAGCCGC
>DAOTWI010000727.1:0-2704 GCA_034436075.1 Roseiflexus sp. | reverse complement strand
CGCTCTCCGATCCGTCGGGGTCCACCTGCGCCGCTACCCCCGGCGGCAGTTCGGTGAATGAGCCGGTGGCGGTCACCAGCGTCGGACGACCGGCGCCGAGCAGCCGCAGCAGGCTCGCCGATGTTTCGCCCGCCGTCGGGTGGCGCAGGTTCAGGCAGATGTCGGCGGCGGCGACATAACCCTCGAAGGCGGAACGCGGCACATAACCGGTAATCGTGACGGCTTCGGTCAACCCCAGCCGTTCGACAACGCTGCGCGCATCGTAGTTCGGCGAGATGCTGCCGACGAGCAGGTAGCGCGCATCTGGGCGAACGGCGCGCAGGTCGCGCAGTGCGCGCAGCGCCGGTTCCAGGCGCTTATATGGATTGATATGCCCGAACGACGCGAGAATCAGCGCGTCCTGCGGCAATCCCAGGCGCTGGCGCGCTTCGTGACGGGGAATGAGCGGCGGCAGCGGCACACCCATTGGCACAAGCGCCGTCGCCAGCCCCGGCTTGAGCGCCGTCACCCGATCCAGCACATAGCGGCTGTGCGCCAGCACACCGGTGGCGCGTTCGAGCACGTCTTCGCAGAACGGAAAATCGAAGGCGGCGTCGGGGAAGCGCCCGCGCAGCATCAGTTCTGCGACATGCGCGCCCTCATCGCCATACCGGCGGCGCATCTCGGCGCGGTAACGGTCGATCTGCCCGCGCACCGCCACGATCTCCTGGAGCATGAAGTGGTGCAGCACAAAGTCGTGCAGCGCCACGATGCCGGGGATTCGCTGCAAGGCGCGCCAGATTCCCAGGTGCGCCGGGCTGTTGCCCATGTGATAGATAATCGCATCGAACGGACGGCGACGATGGTCGCGTTCCAACCGGCTGACCGGGCGGATCTCGAAATGCTGCGCCAGGCGCGGATTCGCGGGGCGCAGACCGTCCTCGACATACAGGGTCATATCAGCATACCTGCCGAGGTGCGGCAACAGTTCCTCGCTGTAGTCCGAAATACCCGAAGGGGCGGGGTTGACCGGCGAGGCGTAGGCGAGACGTTTCATCGCTAATCGAACGCCGCCTCGGTGCGCCCGGCGAACGCATCGCGCAGCATGCGCACATAGCGCGGCATCAGCGGCGGCAGGCGGTCTGGCGGATAATAGGCGAGCGACACAAACTCCGTATGGTCGGGTTGAAGGCTGCCGCCCGTGATGCGGCAGGCGAAGAAGGCGCTGACGATCTGCGCCTGATCGCCATTCGGGTAGGTCCACTCGAACTCGCGCCCGGTGTACAGCCCGATCAGGCGCTCGACCGCGACGTGCAGACCAGTCTCTTCAAGCACTTCCCGCACCAGGGTGCGCGCTGGCGTTTCTCCCAGCTGCACCACGCCGGACGGCGGCGCCCACAACATCACGTCGGAACGCTGCCCAAGCAGCACATGCCCCTGATCGTTGCGGATGAACGCGCTTGCAGCCAGTTGCAACAGGCGCTGATGCCCGACGTAACTGCGCAGCCAGGCCGTGTAATTAATCATAGGCGCCTTCGGATGAACGCTTCACCACAAAACGCTAACGGTCTGCAATTATACCACCGGCACAAACTGCCGATTTTGTGCTACAATCGCAGGGGCACTATGAGACAGACGAGCAGGAGGCGCCTGTGGAAACCTTCGTCTACGTTGTGAAGTACACCTTCATCGCAGCCCTGGCGGTCGAAGCGGTGTTGATTGCGCGCGCGATCATCGGCGTGGCGCTGGAAAAGGCGCGCGCCGCGAAGTCCGCCCCCGCTGCGGAGTAACCATTGGTGCGCTCTGTTCTGATGCACATTTCCGATCTGCACGCTGGGCGCACATTTCATCCGCGCGTCGCCGAGCAACTTGCCCGCGAAGCGCGCGATCTGCGCCCCGATCTGCTGGTCATTTCCGGCGACCTGGTGCAACGCGCCGATTTTGTGGCGCAGTGGGACGCGATCATTCACTATCTCCAGCAGTTGCCCCAACCGCAACTGATCGTGCCGGGCAATCACGATGTGCCGTTGTTTCACGTCGTGGAACGGCTCACCCGCCCGCTCGATCGCTACCAGCGGTATATTTCGCCTAACCTCAATCCGGTGTTCGAGCGCCCCGGTCTGGTCGTTGTCGGCGGCAACAGCGCCCACGGTTTGACAATCGACGGCGGGTATGTCTCGCGTGAGCAGCAGCGCGTCATGGCGCACCTCTTCGCCCGCTACCCGGACGATGTCTGCAAGATTGCGGTGCTGCACCACGGCGTTGTGCGTCCGCCGGGGTGCGAGAAGCGCAGCATCGTGCGCAACGCGGATGAAGCGACGCAAATGCTCGATCAAAGCGGCGTGGACGTGTTGCTCTGCGGGCATCACCATGTGTCGTATGTCGGCGTCGCGGGCAACGCGAAAGGCTTCATCATCTGCCAGAGCGGCACCAGTGCGTCGTGGCGCATTCGGGAAGGCGAGTGCGGCAAAAATGCCTACAACGTTCTGACTATCGAAGAGACGACCATGCACATCAGCATGCGCCGGTATGTCGAAACGAGCGGACGGTTCGAGGCGCTTGGCGAGTACGAGTTTCAACGACGCGGCGCCTGGGCGCCCGTCCATCGACGCAACGAACCTCCGTTATGACCCAGGAACAGACCTCAGCGCAGAAGAAAGTCGATACTGGTCCGCTGCCGCCGCTGCCGGAACCGCCGCCGTCGCCGCGCCGCGCGTCGCGCTGG
>DAOTWI010000726.1:0-7391 GCA_034436075.1 Roseiflexus sp. | reverse complement strand
ACCGCAACGTCTCGACGTGTCGAATGTCGGGGCGGGTTGTCGGTTGCCCGGTAAGAACGCCCCCGACTTTTGAGGTCTCAGCCGCTGTCGCAGTGGGAAAAACCACAATTGAACGTATTGCAGCCAACGTAATATCCTTCCAAAGTCCCCCCAGTGTATGAGACTCCAGTACTCCGCCAGATGGGACTATTGTCCCGGTTGAAAGGACACTGTGGGGCCTCTATATTCATAGTGGCCTTATTGAGGTTGTTGTAGCAAGGTTCTTATGATATCGAAGTTTCTCTCCTGGCAGACATTTTTCTTGCTTTTGGTCGTTATCGGCGTTGTCAGCGTGTCATTGCCGCTGCCTTCAGTCGCGTTCGCTTCTGGTTCTGTCGTGTATGTCGCTCCTTCAGGCGCTGACTCACCGACGTGTGGCAGCGCGAGTGCACCCTGTCGCTCAATCGAAGCCGGTCTTGAACGTATTGTCAATCCTGCAACTGGTCGATACAGCGGTGAGATCCGTCTGGCTGGCGGGACGTACACCTATCCGTCGAATCATGCGGTTGCGTTCATCTGGCGCAGAGGCGTCGTCACCATTCGCGGCGGGTATTCGACCGACGACTGGAATACCAGCAATCCGACCGCGAATGTGACAACCATCGACGGTGAAAATACCCGACGTGGCATCTGGATGACGAACAGCACCTTCGACGCAGCGCAGTGCCTGGTGACCATTGAGGGGGTGACCGTGACACGCGGGCGGGCGCGAAGTGATGATCCGTCGGGCGGCGGCGTTCTGAACGATAGCTGCACTCTGACGCTGCGCAATGTCACGATTACGAATAGTATAGCGCGCGGGCAGGACAGCACGAATGCCAATCCTGTCACTTCGCCGGGCAGCGGCGGCGGTCTTTCAATCAGAGGCGTTCCCAACAATCCAGCGATTGCAACGCTGGAGAACGTTGTGATCAGGGACAACCAGGCTATTGGTGGAAACGATAGCGCCTCGGCGCCGCGCGGCGGCCTCGCATCCGGCGGTGGTCTCTTCGCCATCAACGCACGGGTGCGCGCCAGCAATCTGCGGGTTGAGCAAAATATCGCGCGCGCGGGTGACGCACCAGGGTCTGCTGGCGTCACCGGCGGCATCCAGTTCGCTGATGGGCTTGGCGGCGGCATCTTTTTCGTATTGATGCCATCGTTCGAACTGGACAATGTGCAGGTGCTCAACAATCTGGCGGAAGGCGGCGATGCCGGCAATCAGGGTGGCCTGGGGCTTGGCGGCGGCGTCAAGATCGAGTTGAGCGCTGGCAGCATCATGAATAGCGTCATTCGGGGCAATAGTGCAAAAGGCGGTGCAGGCGCTACAGGTGGCGCCGGGCATGGCGGCGGCATTTTCTCAACCGCTTCGGCTGTAACGATGGAAAATGTACAGGTGCTGCAGAACAGCGTTCAGGGCGCCACGGGCGGCAATGGCGGCGGCGGCGGCATCTATCTCATCACTACGCCTGGTGCCAGCAGCAGCCTCGTTGCCAGTAACATTGTCATCGCTGGAAACAGCGCCCAGGGGGGAAATGGCGCGGCTTCAACCGGCGGCGGCATCGATTGCGTTGATACACAGTTGACGTTGAGCCACGCAACAATTGCCAATAACGTGTTGCAGGGATCGAGCGCCGGTCTTGGATCAGCCATCAGGCTTGTTGGCACACCATCATCCGTCGGTTGTGGCGGCGAGATTAGCAACAGCATTATCGCCAGCCATACGGGTTCGCCGATCTACGCCAATAGCCAGATCAAGCCGATAACCGTCCGTCGCGTCCTGTTCTTCAACAATGCCGGTCCAAATATCACTGTCGAGAGCGGCGCGTCGATCACCGAACAGAACTCGTTTAGCGGCAACCCGCAGTTCGTCTCGCCGGGGGCGCCGAACTTCAATTATCACATTCAATCCGGTTCCGCCGCCATTGATCAGGCAGTAAACAGCACAATCGCCAGAGACATCGACGGACAGGCTCGTCCATTCGGGTTTGCCAGTGATGTTGGCGCCGACGAGTATTCGACCGAGATACCACTTACGTTCGTTCGGATACCGCGTGGTGCAACGCTGTCGTGGCGTATCCCGCCGAACCTTGTAGTCATGCAGTATCGTGTTGAGTACACAAAGAGCGCCGGTGCGAGCGACGCTGCTCAGGGCGCTTCGCCGATCAACCTCCCAGCCTCGACAACAACGTCCACGTTGAGCGGTCTGACGCGCGGCGCCACCTATACGTTCGTCGTTGTTGGACTCAACGGCGCTAGTGAAGTTGGGCGCTCCAGCCAGGTGACTGTGATAATCGCTGCGAACGAGGTCTATCTGCCACTTGTGGTAAGATAGATCACGGACAGGAGCGAGACTGCCGGGTCAGTTGTTGATGAACCTCTGGGTGCTCACATCACAGTTTCCTCCGTCGGTAGTCGGCGGCATTGCGCGCTATGTCGCCAATGCCGCCAACATGTTTGCTCGCGCCGGTCATCAGGTGACGGTAGTGGCGGTCGATCAGGCGGAAAGTGAAGAGGTTCTGCCGTCGGGTGCGCGAGTGCTCCGCTTCGTGCCGCGAGGGCGGGCGTTTGCTCAGGATGTCTCGAAGGACGTGACTGATCGCGATCCGACGTTCCCATACAATATCCTCGCATATCCGATTGCGCTGAGTTATGAAATGGCGGAACGGGTTGTGTCGTATACTCAACGCGACGGGGTCCTTCCCGATGTCATCGAATGCCAGGAATACCTGGCGCTGCCTTACTATCTGATCCAGCGCCGGCTTGTTGAGCGCCATCCCCTCAGCGATGTTCCGCTGCTGCTGCACCTTCACAGTCCCGATTTTTGCATTACGCGCGCCAATCGCCAGCCGCGTCACCGGTTGCCAGGGTATTGGATTGGGCGGATGGAACGGTTCTGTATGCTCGCAGCGGATGCTGTGCTGTCGCCGAGCGCTTTTCTTGCCCATGAGGTTGCCAGAGAGATACCGCAACTTGCAGGCGCGACCGAGGTCATTCCTTACCCCTATCCGCCATTGTCTGCGCTCCAAAGTGCGCCGGATCGTGGTGATCTCGTCTTCGTCGGGCGTCTTGAGCCACGGAAGGGGGTCATAGAACTTGTTGATGGGTGCGATTATCTCTGGTCGCGCGGCTATGACTTTCAACTGACCCTCATAGGCGACGACACGTCCTTCGGTCCGCGCGGCATGTCAGTCGGTGTGTGGCTTCGCCAGCGATACCGTCGCTGGATTGATGCGGAGCGCCTGGTCATTACCGGTGCGTCGCTGCCGCCAGAAACGCTCTGGCAGCGGTTGGGACGGGCGTGGGCAGTCGTTGTTCCTTCGGCCTGGGAGAATTATCCGAATGTCTGTATTGAAGCGATGGCGCTGGGTAAACTGGTGATCGCCTCGACATCCGGCGGTCAGGCGGAAATGATCGGGTTCGATGGCGATCGTGGGTTTCTGTTCAATTGGGAGAAGCCGGGCGACTGCGCCGCTGCCATCGAACGAGCGCTGTCGTTGTCGGTCGAGCAGGTGCAGGCGATTGGCACGCGCGCGCGGGAACGCATTACGGCGTTGACAGCGTTCGAAGCTGTGCTGCCACGGCGGATTGCGCACGCTGAGCGCGTCATTGCCAGCAGGCGACCGCGACGATCCTTTCCCAATCCAATGCCGGACATCCCTCCGCCAGTGCGCACGGCAACGTCTGATGCGGCTCCCGGGTTGCTTTCGGTTGTTGTGCCATATCACAACCTTGGAGCATACATTGCTGAGACAATCGACAGCATTGTCGCTTCTTCCTATCGCCCGCTGGAAATTGTGATTGTTGATGACGGAAGCGACGATCCGGCAAGTGTGGCGGCGCTTGAAAAGATCGGACAGAGATATGCTGATCTGGTGCGGGTCGTCCGCTATGATCGCGGAGGGCTGGCATGCGCGCGCAATCGTGGAGCGCAGACGGCGCAGGGTGAGTTTCTGGCGTTTGTCGATGCGGATGATATGGTCGAATCTTCATTTTTCGAGCGCGCCATTGATGTGCTGCAACGGTACGACAACGTCAGTTTCGTCTATTCATGGGTGCGTTTTTTTGGTGAAACCGACGCCTGCTGGCCCACGTGGAACGCAGAGTTTCCGTATCTCCTGGCGCATAATATGCTGACGGCATTCGTCGTCGTGCGGCGGAGCGACTTTCTTGCGTGGGGGCAAAACACCCCATCGCTTACGTATGGGCTCGAAGATCACGATGCCTGGATTTCAATGGTTGAGCATGGATGTATTGGCGTCAGTCTCCCCGATCTGCTGGTGCGCTATCGGCTGCGCAACGACTCGATGTACCACTCATTGAGTGAAGCGCAAATACTGGAGATGTACGACTGGATCGTCACCCGCCATCGCTCCACGTATGAACGCTACGGCGCTGACCTCTTCGCTCTTCAGAACGAAAACGGACCGGGATGGCGCTGGAGCCATCCGGGAACCGATCCACCCGATGTCGTGCAGCAACAGCAGATTGCCGCGTTGCAACGTCGCGTCGACCAGCTCGAACATTTGCTGGCAATCCCGCTCAGGGTCCGTCGTGCGCTGCGCAGAGTGTGGAACCGTTAGCAATGATGAACTACGTTCGTCGCACCCTCAAGCGATTGTTGCCGCATGTCAATGGATATGACATGGGTTGGTCGTCGAGCGGATCGCCGCGGGTGCTCTTCGCCAGCGGGATGGACGGCGCACCGCTGCGGTATCGTGTGGCGCATCAGGCGGAGCAGATTGCGCTGACTGGCGGATCGTGGATGCTGGTGCGCGATACTGATAGCCGCCTGGTGCGGCATGTCCGAGAGTGTGATATTTTGTATCTTTACAGAGCAGGTCTCACGTCTCAGACGGACGAAGCGATGACTGAAGCGCGTGCTCGTCATCTCCCGGTGGTGTATGATACCGATGATCTGAACTGGGATGAGCGTCTGGTCGACTATTGTGACCTCGAACGGTACTATTCGGATGCGGAGGTCGCACGGTTTCGCCGCATCTTCCGTGAAGCCGAACGCCTGATGCAGACGGTCGATTGCTTCGTTGCTTCGACTGACTATCTCGCTGCCGCTCTGACAGCCCATTTCGGCGTTCCTGCCTATGTCAACGCGAATGCGCTCTCCCGGCAGGCGCTTACGCTGGCTGAGCCGATCTATCGTCGGCGCGCCGCTGCATTGCAGAACGCTGCCGTCATGCTTGGGTACTTCAGCGGTTGGCCCAAAACGCATGAGCCAGATCTGGCGGTTGCGCTGCCAGCAGTACGGCGTGTGCTCAACGACATTCCAGGAACGCGGTTGCGCATTGTCGGGCACTTTGATCGCGCGGCTGTGCCAGTTGCCCTGCGCGATCAGGTTGAGATGGCGCCGTTTGTGCCGTATGAACGGCTCTTTGCTGAAATTGCGCGCGTCGACATCAACCTTGCGCCGCTGGTCGACAACCCGCATCGTCGCGTCAAGAGCGCCGTGAAGTTCCTTGAAGCGGCGCTGGTCGGCGTGCCGACGATCGCCAGCGATCTGGAACCGTACCGCCTCATTGAGCATGGTCGCACCGGGATGCTGGCAGCAGACGAGGAGGGGTGGTATGCGAGTATCATGGCGCTGGCGACCGATCCGGCGCGACGGCGTGCAATGGGAGAGGCAGCGCGTCAGTATGTGCTCGAGCGCGAAACAACCGTTGTGAGAGCGCCTGCATTCGCGCAATTGCTGTCTCGCTTGATCTCACATCAGAAAGACAAGTCATCAACGACAGATTCATAGTGAAATCTTTGCGTCTTTGCGCCTTTGTGAGCGTTTGCTCGAACGGGACGGCTCGAAACACATATGACCTCACCGCTGGTTTCGATTATTATCCGCGCGCGGAATGAGGCGCCTGCACTGCGGCGCCTTTTGCCGCTGTTGAAAGCGCAGGAGACTGATTTTCCGTTCGACATCTGGCTGCTGGACAATGACTCTCAAGATGAAAGCGCGGCCCTGGCGCGCAGCTATGGTCTGCGCTATTACCATATTCCGCGCAGCTGGTTCAACTACGCGGCAGCGCTCAACCTCGGCGCGTCGCTGGCAGAAGGCGAGTTTATCGTCAGCCTATCGGCGCATTGTTTCCCGCAGCACAACCGCTGGCTGGCGGCGTTGACAGCGCCGCTGCATGCGGATCGCAACGTCGTCGCCACTTACGGTCGGCAGGTGGTCGATCCCCGGAGTGGCGCATTCGAGGCGCACGGCAATACGGAGTTGTTTCCAGCGGATGTGCGCCAGCCGAAGATTGTCGCCTTCTCGAATGCCAATAGCGCCATTCGACGCGATTACCTTCTGATCCATCCGTTCAATCCGGCGATCAAGATCCTGGAGGATCACCTGTTCTATCTGGAGATCGCAGGGGATTTCGATGTGGTGTATGTGCCCGAGGCGGTTGTGACTCACGAGCATGATCGCTTCTCGTGGCGCTACTACCTGCGACGCTGGGTGCTGGAGGGGTGGTCGTTCTATTTTTTGCTGTGCCATCGCGGGTTTCAATCGCCATATATTCCGAAGCGGCTTGTTTCTCCCCGCCGATTGCTGTTCGCCTACCCGCGGATTGCCGCCGCGTATGCGAAGCGTGGCCAGTGGACGCCAGCGCTGCGGGCGATCCCGTTCTTCTGGCTGCGCGATTTCGTCTGGCTGGCGAGTTTTGCGCGCGCGCGCCTGCTCCACCCGATCATGGCGCAACTCGATACGGCGCTGCTGCTGCGCACCAATCGCTTCCTGCGACGCCAGGCGATGCAGCAGTCACGTACTGCCATTCCCGATGTGCCACTCGACTGGCCCGAAGAATGGCAACTCAGGGCGGATTGGGGATTCATCCGGCGGAATATCGCCGATTTTATTCGTTCGTGCCACGAACGCGGCTTTTTTGCCAGTCCGCTGCTCGAAGTCGGCGCGTCGGGACAGAACGATTACCTGGCGGAGTGGTATGAGATGCGTACCTCGAACCTGGCGTCGAACCTGCAGGGCGCCGACATACCGCTCGATATGGAAGATATGCACCAGATTGCCGACAACTCGCTTGGTTCAATCCTCTGCTCAGAGGTCATCGAGCACGTGCGGCATCCTGAGCGCGCGATTGCAGAAGCGTTTCGCACGCTGCGTTCGGGTGGTACGCTGATTATCACAACCCCGTACAACATTGTGATCCACAACACCCCCGAAGACAGCGGCTTTCACGGTCGCAACTTCACACCGCAGGGGCTGGAATTAATCCTACGCGAAGCGGGGTTTGAGATCGTGCTGCTCGAAACGCGCGGCGCAACCGAAGTACGACGTCGGTTGATGCCAAGCAATGTGTTTGCGGTTGCGCGAAAACCAGGGTGAGTCACATGATGATGCGACTGCGCCAACG